>DAISHO010000116.1:0-6350 GCA_036822495.1 Thermodesulfovibrionales bacterium | reverse complement strand
AAGAGGGATTCAGGCTGATTGCCCTTGATGCAGAAGGTGAAAAATCGCTCTGGGATGTAGAATTAAGAGGAAGGATAGGACTTATAATCGGTTCTGAAGGTAGAGGGATCAGGGAGACCGTCCTGAGGCTTGCAGATGAGATAATAAAGATCCCAATGCTCGGAAAGGTCAATTCATTAAATGTTTCAGTAGCAGCAGGGATAGCAATTTATGAAGTATTAAGACAAAACACACCTGTCCAAAATAAAGTTTTGAAGGGGTATAAAGCTGAATAACAGACTACAGGCTGAAGGCTACAGGCGTCAGGGATATTTTTATTTTTTCCTATTGCCTACAGCCTATCGCCTATGGCCTATAGCCTGTAGCCTACTTCAGCCTATTTTAAAAGCCCTTTTCAATTTGTTTTGGACAGCAGCGAAGACAAAAATTTATTTGACTCTTTTCGGGTTTAATGGTATATTTTAAACATGGGCTGTTGTTTAAGGTATCAGCTTGCACTTGTAATTTTATTACTTTTTTTAAATTCAGGTATTGGTGGTGAGAAGAACACCTGCTGGGCTGACATTTACAAATATATAGATAATGACGGCACAGTATGCTTTACTGATTCACCACCAGCTAACAAAAGGGCTATTAAGGTAATAGCTACCTCTAATCGTAAAGAAAAGAACATAAATTACAACAAAAGGCCTGTGGTTCTTACCTCTCAGAGATCTTTCAGAGACCCTAACCACATTCACCTTGTTCATAAGATTGCAGAGGAATATTACATAGACCCCAATCTCATAAAGGCAGTAATCACAGCAGAATCAAACTGGGACCCCTTTGCTATATCAAGAAAGGGTGCAATGGGTCTCATGCAGTTGATGCCTCAGACAGCATCCCTTCTGAATGTAAAGAATCCCTATGACCCAGAAGAAAATATCCGTGCTGGCATTAGATACCTGAAATACCTTCTCGATAAATTTAATGGAGACCTTGTTCTTGCCATTGCTGCCTATAATGCGGGCCCAACTGTTGTTGAGCGCTTCGGGAAGATACCCCCTATAGGGGAGACCCTTCAGTATGTAAAAAAGGTGCTTTCATTAAGTGGCTACGGCGACAGAAGATTAAACTTGAAGGATATCAAAAAGAAGAAAGAAGAAATCTACGCCATCAGGCTTGCAGACGGTTCCATCCTTTATACGAACTCAGGTCTCGCAAGATAAGTTGGTGGCGAAGTAACAGTTAGGATATTGCACCAACCGTAATAGGTAAGTTTTTCCAAAAACCTGAATAAGGATGGCATGGCTGGCTTGAGGCAAAATTTCACGGGTCTTTGCAGAGAGTGGCTGTCCTGAAGACAGCCACGGCCGATAAATTAAAAATTAGGAATGAAGAGATAATGAAGCCTTTGATTTTAAAAGAAGGTAGTTTAAATTTTGCCGAGAAGCCAGTCATTTCGTGCTCTCTCGGAAAAACTAAACTGTTACGACCAACTTTTAAGGAGGCCTTTTGAGGGAAGATGTCGAATCTTTAAGAGAAGAGATATTAAGACTTAAGGAAGAAAGAGATGCCCTGATCCTCTCACATAATTATCAGAGAGAGGAGGTTCAGGACATTGCTGACTTTGTGGGAGATTCCCTTGAGCTTTCGAGGACTGCAGCCACAAAAAGGTGTAGTGTTCTGGTTTTCTGTGGTGTTGACTTTATGGCTGAGAGTGCCTCTATCCTTTCACCAGAAAAGACAGTTCTTCTTCCAGAGTTGAATGCCAATTGTCCGATGGCTGCAATGGTTACTGTTGACAGGCCAAGAAGTATATGGAAGACCTTTCCTGGATATACTGTCCAGCCAAAACTGATTTATCCCATTGAATATACCCTCAGAGACATGAAGAAGGAGCATCCTGATGCACAGGTTGTTGCCTATGTCAATACCACAGCAGATGTTAAGGCTGAAAGTGATATATGCTGTACATCTGCCAATGTCATAAAGGTCATAGAGTCTCTACCCCATGAGAAGGTAATCTGCATACCTGATAGAAATCTTGCCATGTGGGCTCAAAAGAACACAAAAAAACAGGTTATTGCCTGGGATGGTTTCTGTCATGTTCATGACAGGGTTACAAAAGAAGATGTCTTGAGGGCAAGGAAAGAGCATCCAGGGGCTGTTTTAATGGCCCATCCTGAATGCAGACTTGAGGTCCTTGAACTTGCTGATGTGGTAACGAGTACATCAGGGATGCTGAGATTTGCCAGAGATTCTTCAGAGAAGGAGTTTATAGTTGGGACTGAGATAGGCCTGATGCATAGATTAAAAAAGGAAAATCCTGACAAGGTCTTTTATCCCCTCAGAAAAGATATGATATGTCCAAATATGAAAAAAATTACCCTTAAGAGTGTCCTTATAGCCTTAAGAGAGATGAAGAATGTCATAAAGGTTGAAGAAGAGATAAGGGTACGAGCGAAGAGGGCCCTTGACAGGATGCTGGAGATATCATGAAGAGGTTTATCCTCGCCATAACAGGTGCGAGCGGTCCAAGGCTTGGCCTTTATCTCCTCAGGGAATTGAGTAAAGTAACAGAGGTCTATCTTGTGATTTCAGACTCAGCTATTATGATTTTAAAAGAAGAGGAGGGTATTGATATTGCGGGAAAAGAAAAAAAGGAAGTTCTCCATATCCTTTCATCCTTTATAAAGGGAAAGGTTCATTATTTCAGTGAAGATGAAATGGATGCACCTATATCAAGCGGCTCTTTCAGAACAGATGGAATGTTCATAGTTCCATGTTCAATGAAGACCCTTGGAGCAGTCAGTAATGGATATGCAGGGAATCTAATAGAAAGGGCTGCTGATGTAATCCTCAAGGAACAGAGGCCCCTTATTCTTTCACCAAGGGAGATGCCTTTCAGTGCTATCCATCTTGAAAATATGCTTAAACTTTCAAGGCTGGGAGTGGTGATAGCACCACCTGTGCCCGCCTTTTATCACAGGCCAGAGAGTCTGGAAGACATCATAAATTTTATTGTTGGCCGCCTTCTCGATGAGGCAGGCATAGAACATTCCCTTTACAGAAGATGGAGGGGATAAAATATCAAAGAGGCTATTTCTTCATGGAATGATATTCTTAAAATAGATCCCTTAAATGAAGAGGCAAAGAAGTCGTTATCAATTGCATCAAGACAGATGGAAAATATTAATAAGATTCAGAATCAATAGAAATCCACTGCTCTTTTGGCGGTCCCAACGGGATTCGAACCCGTGTTTTAGCCTTGAGAGGGCTACGTCCTGGGCCTCTAGACGATGGGACCTGCACACCGTTACTTTCGCCACCAAAACTGATATTAGAGGTCAGAAATCAGGGTCTAAGGAGAATTTTTTCTCGGCTTCCGACCTCTGTTTTTCCACCAAGGGAATGTAATTAATGCTTAAAAATTTTGGCTGGGGAGAGAGGATTCGAACCCCTATAAGCAGATCCAGAGTCTGCCGTCCTGCCGTTGGACGACTCCCCAATATCAAAAATATAAGTATATTTTTATATCATAAAACCTGAAGGACTGTCAAACATCCTTTACTTTTTCAATATCTCTATCGCCTTCTTTAAAGATACCTTCATCCTTTCGAAGGCATCGGCAAGGAGCTTCATCTCATCATTAGTTTTGACCTCAAATTGTTTATCAAGATTTCCTTTACTGACCTCTGTTGCAGTCTCTACAAAGTGTTCTATTGGTTTTATGATATTTGAGATGATAATCCTGTCTATTATGATAATTATGATAAAAAACATGCCGCTATATACACCAGCAAATGTAATCAATGCCCTTATAGCAGATTTTTTAGCCTCTTCTGTTGGGACATAAACCGTGTTTACTGTAACTATGTCATCAAGTTTCCAGTTATAACCCTCTGTGGTGTTTCCGTATCTCTCTTTCTGTTCTGGTGGTGCAACAGCAGGATCTCCATGGCATCTCAAACAATCAAGCTTCACCTTTACAGGTCTCATTATCACATAATACTCACCTTCTGCTGATTTCTTATAGCCCCTCCATTCTTCCTTTAATATGCCTTTTCTGAATTCATTTATCTTTTGAAGCTCAAAGGCATCAGCCTTATTAACAGGGTTGAGGGGGCTTTCTGTTGCCTCTTTGAAACTGTATCTCGGAAGTTTTTTTCTGATTCTTTCCTGTATTCCGTAGGCAACCTTTGTGCCTGACATACCCTCAATAATAAATCTATCTGGTAGGACCTTCTGAAGGGTAGGTCTTAATACCTCGGCTGTATAAGCCCTTGCTGCTTCCATAGAGGCGAGCATCAGATTCGATTCTTCAAGGATCTGTTTTTTGGCATTCTCTCTTAAAACAAGATAGCTCACCCCTACTATTACTGGAAGAGAGATAAAGTAGATGACAAGCATGATAGTTGTGAACCTTTTTCTTAATCTCATATTCTTAAACATCTCTTGTTCCTCCTTTTTAAGTGATTTTATCTTTAAAAGGCCTTCTCTTTTCTTCAGGTATCTCTTTAAGGAGATGGCTTAAGAATTCTGAATAGGTTGCACCATCCATTGCCTTTCCTTTTTCATAATTGAGCCTTTTAATAATATTTTCTAAAAGTACAGGACCGAGGGGGCCGACAATATCTATAAATATATCCATTACAGCCTGGACTTTCTCAGGAGAAACTATCTCTTCAGGTTTCATCGTTAAAGTAGGTGAGATATCAGGGGAGGCAGCTGAAGGTCCTTCATCGATGCCGAATAAATTTAATATCCTTTCAGTGAGGGGTGGGTCTACTTTTTTGACAGGCTTTATCCCTTCAATAAAATTTACTTCCTCTATCTCTTTATCTTTAATGTATTCAATTGTTTCATCAGGAGGCTTATTGCCTATGGATATATAAACTACTTCTCCAGACTCAAGATTTAGCTTTAAGAGATGGGATTCGCCTTTTAACTTAATGACAACCTGACCTGTCCCCTGGCTCTTCAGATAATTATTAAGTTTTAAGAGCATAAGTTTTTAAAAAACCTTTTCCAAGAATTTTGTAAAATTATAGATTATACTAAAAATATGAGTCAAGTAGAATGTCAGGCTCTTAAAGGGCTTTATATCCATATCCCCTTCTGTGTTAAGAAATGTCCTTACTGTGACTTCTTTTCCATTGAGGCCCGATCCCCTGAGATTATTTCTGAATACATATCTGCATTAATAAAGGAAATAGGATTTAATAAGGAAAGATTACCCCGTGTAAGGACAGTGTATATTGGAGGTGGGACCCCCTCTATTCTGAATCCTGATCAGTTCACCTTTCTGATGGATAACCTCTGGAAATATCTGATACCATCCAGAATTATTGAATTTACAGTGGAGGCAAATCCTGGTACAGTTGACAGACAAAAATTGAGGATATTGAAGGAGCACGGTGTGACCAGGATAAGTCTTGGGGTGCAGTCTTTTAAGGAAAGGGAACTCAGACTTCTTGGAAGGAGCCACAGTCTTAGAGATGTCCTTCAGGCTATTGAAGAGATAAATGCCCTGAACCTTGACCTTTCTATAGATTTGATATATGGACTCCCTTTCCAGAATCTTGATGACTGGGTTCAAAACCTTGCACAGGCAATAGAGATAGATCCAGGGCATGTTTCAGCCTATGAGCTCACAGTGGAGGAGGGAACTCCTTTTTGTTTAGAGATATCATCAGGGAGGATTCAGAAGCCTTCTGATGAGGATATAGTAAGGATGTATGAATATGCAGTGCATTATCTTAAGGAGAAGGGCTATATTCATTATGAGGTTTCAAATTTTGCAAGACCTGGTAGAGAATGCCTCCATAATATCAATTACTGGAAAAGGGGAGAATACATAGGTCTTGGAGCAGGGGCTCACTCATTCTTTGAAGGTATCAGAAGGGAAAATTTCAATGACTTAATGGCCTATATCAATTCAGTATATCTTGGCAGACTTCCTTATAAAAAGGTCAGCAAACTTTCTTTAGAGGATGAGTTCATGGAGTTAGTCATGCTTGGTCTAAGGATGAAAGAAGGCATATCAATTGATGAGATTTCATGCAAGGTCTTTAAGGAAAGATTCATTTCTAACGCAGTCCCCTTAATTGAAGAAGACCTTCTTGAAAGAGCAGGAGATGTTATAAGACCAACATTAAAGGGGTTGATTTTTCTAAATGAGGTTATAATAAGACTAATTAGATAGGCTTAAGGCTGAAGAAAAATAAAATTACTTCCTTAAAGGAAACTTCAGCCTACGGCCTATGTTGGCCTCATGCCGCTTGGAGTTATTTTGGACAGATGTGCTCTCTATTGTTATTACTAATGTCAATGTCATATTTTATTCCCAGTTTGAAATGTCACATTTT
>DAISHO010000115.1:0-6417 GCA_036822495.1 Thermodesulfovibrionales bacterium | reverse complement strand
ATAAAAATATCCCTGTCGCCTATAGCCTGTAGCCTAAATGTCAGCCTGTAGCCTATAGCCTATAGGAAGCCTGTAGCCTGTTTTCAGCCTTATGCCCATTCAAAACTTTATTTTGGACAAGTATGATCTTGTAAATAAGCTTATGGTTACGAAGTAATAGTTCAGTCTCGAAGTGAGTTTAAATGATGCGCATAGTTATAAAGATAGGAAGCAACATAATAACGAAGAATCTTCATCTTAATGAAGGGAGGCTTAGCTCTCTTGCAGAGGAGGTCTCGGAGCTGTGGCAGGCAGGTCATGAAGTAGTTATTGTCTCTTCAGGTGCTATTGCTGCAGGCATGGGTAAACTGAACCTTCAGGAAAGGCCGAGGGAGATTGAGCTCAAACAGGCTGTTGCTGCAGTCGGGCAGTCTGCCCTTATATGGGCTTATGAAAAGGCCTTTTCGAGATATAACCTGAAGGTTGCCCAGATACTTCTGACTGCAGAGGATTTTTCTTCGAGGACAAGGTACATAAACTCAAGGAACACCATTCTCACCCTTCTTGGCCTCAGGATTACGCCAATTATAAATGAAAATGATACAGTGGCAACAGATGAGATTAAATTTGGTGACAATGACAATCTCTCAGCCCTCGTGGCAGGTCTTATAGGTGCAGAGAGACTTATTATCCTTTCTGATGTTGATGGACTTTTTGATAAGGATCCCTCAGTCTATAGTGATGCAAGATTAATTAAGAAGGTTAGGGCGAGTGACCTTAAGGAGAAGGAGATATTCAAGATAGCAGGTGGAAGCTTAACAAAGGTAGGTACAGGTGGTATGTATTCAAAGCTTGTGGCTGCTAAGAAGGCGGTAGAATATGGAATAACTGTTCAGATTATCAATGGCAGAAAAGAAGGCCTTCTGAGGAAGGTGCTTGGTGGAGAAGAGATCGGCACTGTAATCCTTCCCGGGAAGGAGAGGATATCTTCAAGAAAAGGATGGATTGCCTTTGGTGCCCGTGCCAAGGGAAGTCTTGTTATAGATGATGGAGCAGTTAAGGCAATAACAGAGATGGGAAAGAGTCTTTTACCTTCAGGGATATTGAATGTTCATGGAAGTTTTGATACAGGTGATGCTGTCTATTGTGTTTCTAAGGGAGGTGCAAAGATTGCAAAGGGTCTTACAAACTATTCATCAGCTGAGATAAAAAGGATTAAGGGAAGAAAGACCTCAGAGATAGAGGAGGTGCTCGGTTATAAATACTCTGATGAGGTTGTCCACAGGGACAACATGATTATTTTATAAATAAAAGGTCTTTTCAGTTACAGGTTTTTGTGAGTGGGGATTAATAACACTTATAAAGATCTCCACAATCTCTGGATCAAATTGGGTTCCCGAGCATCTTCTCAATTCATTAATTGCCCTTTCAATGCCAGGGATTCTTCTGTAAGGCCTTTCAGAGGTCATGGCATCAAAGGCATCAGCAACCTGCAGGATCCTTGATAAAAGAGGAATCTCTTCTCCTTTTAATCCTTGAGGATATCCGTTACCATTGTAATGTTCATGGTGGTGGGCGATAACCTTTATAACCTCACTAAGGTGGCTTATTGGCTTAAGAATCTCAGCCCCTTTTACAGGATGCTTCTTTACAATCTCAAATTCTTCAGGAAGTAATTTGTCAGGTTTGTTGAGGATATGGTCATACATACCTATCTTGCCTATATCATGAAGAAGGGCTGCCATCTCGAGGGTTCTCTTCGTCTCCTCACTGAGGCCCAGCTTCTCAGCAATCATCCGGGAATATCTATTGACCCTTTCGGAATGTCCCTTTGTCCAAGGAGACTTTGCATCAAGGATATTGCTGAGGACCTTTATTATATTAATCAAGAGTTCCTCCACCTCTTGAATCTTTCTCTTTAAATTGCCGAAAAGGAGTATGTTATCAAGGGTAACGCCGATGATCCTGGAAAGCACAGCCACTGCCTCTATATCAGCAGAACCAAGCCCCCTGCTAATGTAGCTGAGGCACAGGACACCGAGGGACCTTTTTGTTGACTTTATTGGTGAGACTATAAAATTTCCGTCTACAAAAGGTGTATCTCTATTAATAGAGTTTGTCAGTATTGTCTCTGGCAGATTTAAATCATCAGGTATTGAGTATAATTTTTTGAAAATCCCTTCTTCGTATAGGTAAACAGCTCCTTTGTTAGCCTTTACCTCTTTCATAGCATTCTCAAACCCAAACCTTATAGCATTCCTTATGTCCATGGTCTGCATTATCTCACTGCTTGCCATATGGAGCTTTGTAAACATCTTAAGCCTGTTAATCTCATTCAGAAGATCGAGTTTATATATAACATCCCTTACGGTAAGTTCCAGCTCTTCCCTTTTGAAGGGCTTGTTAATAAAGTCGTATACACCGAGTTTTATTGCCTCCATGGCAAGTTGGTAATCACCATGCCCTGTGATTACAATGAAAGCTGCATCTGGAGATTTCTCTTTTATCTTAGCCATAAGCTCAAGACCATTCATCACAGGCATCTTTATATCTGTTATGAGAAGGTCAAAGTCTGATGATTCCCAGATTCGGAGGGCTTCATGAGGATCTCCTGTATCAACAATATCAAGGTCGAGCCTCTTCAAAACATCTCTGCAGAGGCTCCGTATCAGTGGATCATCATCAACAATGAGGATTCTCTTCATGGATATGCTCCTTTAACGGGTAACTAACAGTGAGGAGTCCTTTGATCATGTTTCTTACAGAGTTGAAGACTTGAATCGTTGAAGGGTCAGCATAGTCTCTATAGGTAAAGATATGAGGCCTGAAGGAATTTTCTTTATAATAAAGTGTAACCTCTGCATAGATCCCTTTGCCGAGATATATTCTATGACAATAATTTTTTGTTGAGGCGAGGACAACCTTTGAGAGGGTAATGTAACCAGGGTCAAGATTGATTCTCCTTCTGCCATGAATTGCAAAGGCATCTTCTATATTGTTTGTCCTGAGTTTTATGTCAGAAAGTAAAGAGCTATCAAAGGGTGTTTTAAAAAATAGAAAGCTCCTTTTAATTGACTCCCCCATCTCTTCTCTGTAATAATTGCTCCATCTCCAGTCCAGTGGCTGTGTCTCGTATAGGATCTCTCCAAATTCCTTAATAAGCAGAGGGGTAATTTCAGCGACCATCTTTTCATCCGATAGAAGCATAGCTATAAATAAAATCGCCTTCTCAGAAGACCTTATCTTTCCCAATTTCTTCTATGCACTGATAAAAATATTTCTTAGCCTTGCTTTGCAACAGTAAATATATACTCTTTAAAATCAGGAGAGTCCCATTCAAATGGGCCTATGATTCTCTGTAAAAGCACCCCTTCACCATTTATTATATATGTCTCAGGAACTCCTGTTACACCGAAGAGCTGGGCGATCTTTAATTCAGGGTCTTTGAATACAGGGAAGTCATAATGCATATCTTTCATAAACTCAATGGCAGAAAAGGGATTGTCCCTGTAAAGAATAGTAATGACTTTTATTTTTTTGTGAGGATTATCTTGAGATACGGTTTTGTAAAATTTCTGTAAAGATGGCATCTCTTCCCTGCAGGGAGGACACCAAGTCGCCCAGAAATTGATAATCACCACTGAGCCCTTTTCATCTTCAAGACTCCATTTGTGGGTACCATCTAATGAAACAAGGGTAAAGGGAGAAACCTTTGAGCCTTCCTTTAAAAATTGGGGGCTTTCTTTTTTCTGACATGAAAGGAGCGCAAGAGCAGATATTAAAACTACAGAGCAGTAGCGCAGTAGGTCTTTCAGACCTTTTTCATCCTGTTTCAACAAGGCTTTCCTCCTCAGCATGGAATACTGTTATACCATTTTCTATACTCACTTTTATCCTTCCTGGTTCAGTAAATCTTCCTTTAATAAACTCCTCTGCAAGGGGTTCTTCTATGACCTTCTGGACAGCCCTTCTCATGGGTCTCGCGCCATAGGCAGGCTGATAGTAATGTTCAAGTATCCATTCCTTTACCTTCTCATCTACATTTAGGTAAAGTCCTCTCTGGCTGAGCTGCTGATTCACCTGACTGATCATAAGGTCAAGAATCTCCATGAGATGAACCTTTTCAAGTGGATGGAATACAACTATCTCATCAACCCTGTTAAGGAACTCAGGATTAAAGACCCGTTTCAGTTCGTTGAGGACATGTTCCTTTATCCGTTTATAGCGGTCTTCTGAGCTTGCTCTCTGGAAACCAAGAGGTGTTTCCCTTTCTATAATCTTTGCTCCTACATTGGAGGTCATGATTATAACTGTATTCTTGAAATCAACCTTTCTCCCAAAACTGTCTGTAAGGACACCCTCATCAAGTATCTGAAGAAGGATATTGAATACATCTGGATGAGCCTTTTCTATCTCATCAAAGAGGACAACTGAATAGGGTTTCTTTCTGATCTTTTCTGTTAACTGACCTCCTTCTTCGTATCCCACATAGCCAGGAGGTGCACCTGTGAGCCTTGATACATTGAACCTCTCCATGTATTCGGACATATCAATCTTGATAAGGGCATTTTCATTATTGAATAGAAATTCTGCAAGGGCCTTTGCAAGTTCTGTCTTTCCAACACCTGTTGGACCGAGGAAGAAGAATGAACCAATGGGTTTATTTCTGCTTTTTAGGCCTGCCCTTGATCTCCTTATTGCCTTTGCCACAGCCTTAATAGCCTCTTCCTGTGCAACAATCCTTTTGTGCAATTCCTCTTCCATCCTGAGGAGCTTTTCTGATTCCTTTTCCTCAAGTTTTACAAGGGGTATCCCTGTCATCATTGAGACCGTATATGCCACATCTTCCTCTGTCATAACCGGTATTTCATTTGTGAGTTTGGAACGCCACTTTTTTGAGAGACTCTCATAGACTCGTCTGAGTCTCTCTTCCTCTATCTTCAGATCTGCTGCCTTTTCATAATCATGTAGCTTCATGTAGAGATTCTTCTCCTTGGCTATCCTCATAAGGTCCATCTCGATATCCTTTAACTCTCTTGGGGGCATACTCTTCTTTAGCTTTAATCTTGACCCCGTCTCATCAATTACATCAATTGCCTTATCAGGTAGGTATCTGTCCGATATGTATCTCTCTGATAATTCAACAGCAGCCTGTATGGCCTCATTGGTAATCTTTACCTTGTGATGACTTTCATACTTTGGTCTCAGTCCCTTGAGAATCTCTACGGTGTCCTCTGCACTTGGTGGTTGAACATAAACGGGCTGAAACCTCCTTTCGAGGGCCCCATCCTTTTCAATATATTTTCTATACTCATCAAGGGTTGTAGCACCAATACATTTTATCTCTCCCCTTGCAAGGGCTGGTTTGAGCATGCTTGAGGCATCAACTGAGCCTTCTGCCGCCCCCGCTCCTATAAGGGTATGAAGCTCGTCCACAAACAGAATAATATTGTCTGTCTGCATTATCTCCTTCATTACGAGCTTTACCCTTTCTTCAAACTGTCCTCTGTATTTTGTCCCTGCAATCAGGGCTCCAAGGTCAAGGGATACTATCCTCTTTCCTATCAGGTTTTCCGGGACATCTCCTGAAACAATTCTCTGAGCAAGTCCTTCTACAATTGCAGTCTTACCCACCCCTGGCTCACCGATGAGCACAGGATTGTTTTTTATCCTTCTTCCAAGTATCTGGAGTATCCTTTCTATTTCCTCTTCCCTTCCAATTACAGGGTCAAGCCTTCCTTCCCTTGCCATTTGCGTAAGGTCCCTGCCAAACTCATCGAGAACAGGTGTGTGCTGTCTCTTATCTCGTGTAATCGTCGAGGGCCTGACAGATAGATTTATAGCGAGCTGTCTTGCTCCAAGAAGGTTCGCACCGAGGCTCCTTAGTATCTTCCCGGCAATCCCCTCTTCCTCTCTGAGGAGTCCAAGAAGGAGATGCTCACTTCCTATATAATTATGACCGAGGAGTCTTGCCTCTTCTATAGCAAGCTCGAGGACCTTCTTTGCCCTTGGGGTAAAGGGAATCTCTCCGAAGGTCAGGACATTCGTTCCAACAGGAAGGGTCCTTTCTACCTCCATCCTGATCTCTTCAATGGAAAGCCCCATCTTTTTTAATATCAATACAGGTAGGCCATCTTCTTCTCTCAGGAGGGCTAAAAGGAGATGCTCTGTACCAAGGTAGTCATTATTCCTCCGCTCTGCCTCCTCCCTCGCAAAGATTATAACCTTTCTTCCTCTTTCAGTAAAACGGTCAAACATTCTTCACTCCATTTACTATGGAAACCAGCTTAAAGGTTTCCAGTTTTGCATTTGTACTATTAAGCTTTTCTAAATTCATATTTCATAATACTTCTTTCAGAGCATACCTGTCAATTACCCCCGCCTACCCAAAATTGCCGATAGAAGTTTAAGAAATTAGAAACCATGGCTGAGATAGGA
>DAISHO010000114.1:0-6422 GCA_036822495.1 Thermodesulfovibrionales bacterium | reverse complement strand
TATACCTTTAAAAATAAATCCTGTCGCTTCTTTTGTGTTTTTGAGGCCTTATGCCCTTTTGAAAATAACATTTTAATTTATTTTGGACAGCTATGTATCTAAACCTTTTTTCTTTTTAAGATATGCTCAAGAAGAATATCATCCAGTGTCCTGGCACCTTCTCGATGGGCTGACTTTTTTTCTGGACCTATGCCCTTACCCTCATCAACCATCTCACTGGAAAAAGGAGTCTCTATTTTCTTTTCTGATACATTGTTTTTCACAACCGGCATCTTGCTTTCAACTGTTACTCCGCCACTTTCTGAACTATGCTCTTTAATCACTGGTTGTTCCCTGGTACCCTCATCTGCAGATGTTATATCTGTAGATCCAGGCTTACCACCTTTGATTATGCTATCAAATTTTCCAGCAAAGAGATCTTCGATCATTGCCCTGTGCTGTTCTGCCATGAGCTTTTTTATCTTCTCTTTTACACCCTGTGAGAAAATTCCCTGTTCAGGAAGTAGGTCTTTGTAAGAGGTCTTCTTTGAAGCGAGTATTATACCTCCCTTATAAAGAAGGGTAGTTATGACCGGATTTCTCAGCCCGCTATCTTCTGTCTGGACATGATAAATCTCTTCTTTATATGTAATGTTTGTGTTGAAGCCTGTTAACATACTATAGAATATCACTGCCGGGTAAGAAAATTCAAATCATCACACCTGTCCAAACTAAAGTTTTGAATGGCTGAAGCAGGCTACAGGCTGAAGGCTTAAGGCTGAAGAACCCTTTCAATTTGTTTTGGACAGCACTGCTGATTTCTGCTATCTGACCTCTGTTTCGCCACCAAAG
Organism: Thermodesulfovibrionales bacterium; assembly: GCA_036822495.1. Classification (GTDB taxonomy): domain Bacteria; phylum Nitrospirota; class Thermodesulfovibrionia; order Thermodesulfovibrionales; family CALJEL01; genus CALJEL01. The sequence goes on along the minus strand of DAISHO010000114.1, from coordinate 5,591 downwards.
GGTTAAGCGAGCAAAACAGAAAGCACAAAAAATAAAAAGAGAAGTCCTATAAGGACTGAAGCCACTATCCTGCCCATATATCTGTCTATCCATGGGATAAAAAGCAGTATCCCGATAAAGAGGAGCGGTAAAATAATACCTCCAAGAACTGCTAAGGGGCCATAAAAATACCTGAGGAGCATGAAAAGCCATAGGTAATACCATTCAGGCCTTGGCTGGTAGGGAGAGGTAAAGTCGACCTCCCGCCCTATTACTGGCGGCAGTAGAAGGGCAAGGACAAGGTTAATCTCAATAACAATAAGAACAAAAAATAGTATCTCGATGAGATAATCTGGATAAAATCTTTTCAAATTTCCCTCTATAATGGCCTTGCTATACCGAGTTTTCTTATCATGTGAAAATGCATCCATAAAAAAAAGAGCATCAAGATCGGAAGCCAGAGGATATGAAGGCTGTAGAATCTTGTAAGGGTAGCACCGGATACATCGAGGCCTCCTCTAAGGGTTATGAGAAGTAAATTACCGAAAAGTGGTATAAGACCGATTATATTAGTTCCAACAACGGTTGCCCAGTAAGCCTTCTGATCCCATGGGAGGAGATACCCTGTAAATCCCTCTGCCATTGATAGCAGAAAAAGAACTACACCCGAAAGCCAGTTCAATTCCCTGGGCGGTTTATATGCCCTTGAGACAAATACCCTCAGACCATGGAGGATAAGAAAGACAATCAATAAAGTAGCAGACCACTTATGAATACCTCTTATGAGCCTCCCAAAGGTTATATCTTCATGAATCATTACAATACTTTGAAAGGCGCTACTTTCTGACGGGACATAAAAGACTGAAAGGAAAAGTCCTGAAAAAGTTGAAACAAGAAAAGCAGTAAAGGTCATGCCACCAAGGCAATAAAAATAGCTCAATCCCTCAGGAACAGGCCTTTCAAAAAGAGCTTTATGGGGTTCCTTCAGGCCGAATCTATCAAAAAACCATTGGAATAACCCCTGCTGTCTCATATCCTCAATCCCACATATACCTTATCATTATCTATCCTTAAAGGAAGTTTTGTAAGGCCTTGAGGCGGTGGACCTCCAAGAACCTCACCTTCTATGCTATATCTTCCACCATGGCATGGGCAAATGAATTCCTTTTTTATCCTGTTGTAATTTACCATACAACCCAGGTGGGTACAAACAGGTGAAAGGGCTACCCACCCCTTAGATGTATTAACTACATAGATGCGAGATACTCTTTCAGAAGATATATTTATATTGTATTTTTTCACATCCCTTCTGGGCATATCCTCAAGCCTTGTTAAGAAAAAAAATTTAGTCTCTTTTTTTCTTATATATCTTGGTCGAAGTGATACAATGAAAGGAATACTTAAAAGGCCAAGAATACTAAATGCAATCTTTATCGCTGATTTGAGAAAATCCCTTCTATCCATATCAACAGTCAGAAGTCAACCAAGTCCACACCTATCCAAAATAAAGTTTTGAATGGGCATAAGGCTGAAGAACAGGCTTAAACCTGTAGCCCATCTTCAGCCTGATTATGATTGTTTTCCTAATTCGGGGTTCATCATATCCATTAGTTCCTTCCCGACCTTAAAATGAACAGTCCTCTTCATTGGCACATTAACACTCTGCCCTGTCTTTGGATTTCTCGCTATTCTTGGCTCCCGTATCTTCACAGTAAAATTACCAAATCCCCTTATCTCTACTCTCTCGCCATTCTTCAGAGCATCCTTGATACTGTCCATAACAGTATCAAACATTATCTCTACCTGTCTTTTTGTAAAACCACTACACTTCTCCGCAATCTTTTCTATTAACTCTGATCTTGTCATATAATACCTCCATCTTCAAATATTTAAGGAAATATTTTTTATCATATTCGCCCGCTTAACCCTGCGGTGGCGAAGTAACAGTTGGTAAACTGCAGGGAATATGCTCACTATCCATTTATATGATATGAAATAAATCACACCTGTCCAAGATAAATCTTAAAAGGGCATGAGGAACTATAGGCTACAGGCTGAAGGCTATAGGCTACAGGCGTCAGGGATATTTTTATTTATTTCCTATTGCCTACAGCCTATCGCCTATAGCCTATCTTCAGCCTATTTGAGGCCTTATGCCCTCTTTAAAATACCATTTTAATTTATTTTGGACAGCCATGATTCACCAGTATTTTAAGATATTATAATAAGTATCCCTCTGGGCAGGGATAAAGCCTGCTGATTTTATAGCATTAACAACAGCGGCCACCATCCCATCAGGTCTACCTGAACTGTTACTTTCGCAACCAACACCAACTCTGTAACCTGTAGAGGAGACGACATTCTCCTCAAGCATGGTTGAACCGAAATCATTGGCACCAAATCTCAAGGCCAGCTGGGCAATCTTCATCCCCTGAGTGACCCAGGAGGCCTGAATGTTTTTTATATTGTCAAGATATAGTCTTGATATAGCGAGAACCCTTAAATATTCAATGGCTGTAGCCTTTTGACCTCCAAGCTCTGTATTGCCTGGCTGGTATGTCCATGGAATAAAGGCTGTAAAACCACCTGTCCTGTCCTGAAGGTTCCTTATTACAGTCAGGTGCTCAATAATATCTTCTTTTTTCTCTACAGAACCAAACATCATTGTAGCTGTTGTCTTCATACCAAGCCTGTGAGCCTCTTCCATTACCATGAGCCATTGAGAGGACTTTATCTTTTTCGGGCTCAGGACTTCCCTAACCCTGTCTGAAAGGATCTCTGCTCCACCGCCAGGGATAGAGCTAAGACCAGCAGATTTCAGTATGGAAAGGGTCTCCCTGATGGTAAGGTCATGTCTCTGGGCAAGATACCATATCTCTGGTGGAGAAAAACCGTGGATATTAATATTAAAGTTTGACTTTATTGTCCTGAGCATCTTTATGTAAAAATCAAGATCAAGTGCCGGGTGGAGGCCTCCCTGAAGGAGTATCTGCGTTCCACCAACAGACACTGTCTCTTCAACCTTTTTCAATATCTGGTCCATAGAAAGGACATAGGCATCGGGGTCTTCAGGAGATCTCCAGAATGCACAGAATCTGCACTTGTTTATACAGACATTTGTGTAATTGATATTCCTGTCAATTATGAATGTGACGGTACCTGATGGATGGAGACTCTTTCTTACTTCGTCAGCCCAATTACCGAGGTCATGGATTGGAATCTCAAAGAGTTCAAGGGCCTCTTCAGGTGTCATGCGAGAAACTATAGGGAGGTCAAATCTCGGAAATGGAAAGTCAGATTTTAAGGAAAATTTTTCCTTAGCCTCTGACCTCTGACCCCTGACTTCTGACATCCCTTTAACCAAACCTGTTGAGGATTTCTTATCATCGCTATCATTCATAAATTACAATAACATATTCAGGGGTTAAGACAGAAGAGAGACCTACAGGCTGAGGATTAGGCGTTAGTCTTAAGCCCTCAGCTTGTTTTAAATGTTATAATAAAGCATGCTCAAAAGTATAGAATGGAAAAATGGAAAGGTGGTGATTCTTGACCAGACTCTCCTTCCCCACCGCATTGAATATATTGAATGCTCTGATTACAGAGAGGTCAGGGATGCGATTAAAAAACTCAGGATTAGAGGAGCCCCTGCCATCGGGATTGCAGCTGCAATGGGGATAGCCCTTGGTGCATTAAATCTCCATACAGAAGACAAAAGGGAATTTCTTACATCCCTTGAGTTAATTATGAAAGAGATGCTCATGACAAGGCCAACAGCTGTAAACATAAGATGGGCTGTTGAAAGAATAAGAAAACTTGTCAATTCAGAGGATAACCTTTCCGTTAGAGAACTTAAAGAAGCCCTCAAGAAAGAGGCCTTAAAGCTCCTCGAGGAAGACATTAAAACAAACAGGGCAATTGGTCTTAATGGAGTCGTTCTTATAAAGGAAAAAATGAATATCCTTACCCACTGTAATGCTGGTGCCCTCGCAACAGGTGGTTATGGGACTGTTACAGCTCCTATGTTTATAGCAAGGGAAAGAGGAATAAAGTTCCATGTCTTTGTAGATGAGACAAGGCCAGTACTTCAGGGAGCAAGGCTTACAACTCTCGAATTAATGAATGCTGGTATTGATTGCACCCTTATTACTGACAACTCTGCAGGTGTATTAATGAAAAAAGGACTCGTGGACATGGTCCTTGTTGGTGCAGACAGAATAACAAAGAAGGGAGATGTAGCAAACAAGATAGGCACTTACAGCCTCGCAGTTCTTGCCAGAGAAAACAGAGTTCCCTTTTATGTAGCTGCACCTTTTAGCAGTATAGATTTCTCTATTCTGGATGGAAATGATATCCCTATAGAGGAAAGACCTGAGGAAGAAGTCACAACAGTAATGGGTGTAAGGATAGCGCCAGAAGGTGTTAAGGCCCTGAATATGGCCTTTGATGTAACACCTTCAGATTATATAACAGGGCTTATAACAGAAAAAGGAATCTTCAGACCTGAGGAACTTAAAAATCTGGCTTATTAACTCAAAAGGTGACGATGTAACAGTAATGAAAGCAACTGAACTCAATTTCCAGACAATTACAGAACATTACAGGGAAGACCTTAATCTCGTTGAAAAGGAACTGCTTAATCTGTTTAGAAGCGATGTCCCTCTCCTGCCCAGTATTGGCAAATATACCGTCACTGGTGGAGGCAAAAGGATAAGACCCCTCTTTCTCCTCATAAGTTCTGGGATCGCTGGCTTCAGAGGTCCTGAGAGAATAAAACTCGCAGCAATAATTGAATCAATCCATACAGCCTCCCTTCTTCATGATGATGTTATCGACGATGCAAGGCTCAGAAGGGGAAAGACAGCAGCCCATCACATATGGGGTAATCAGATAGTTATTCTCGTAGGAGATTATCTCTATTCCAATGCCTTAAAAGAAGCAGTAAGTTTTAGAAATCAGGAGATAATGGAAGCCCTTTCAATGGCAACAACAGCCATGACAGAAGGAGAGCTCCTCCAGTTAAATAAGATAGGTGATCCAGACATAACAGAGGAGGACTACCTCAAGATAGTATCTCAAAAGACAGGAGCACTTATTTCCTCAGCCTGCAGGATTGGTGGGATTCTGGGCAATCTTTCAGAAGAAAAAAAGGAAGCCCTCTCGAGATTTGGCCTTAAGGTTGGTATTGCCTTTCAGGTCTCCGATGATATTCTTGATTATATCTCCAGCGAGGAGGAATTTGGGAAAAATCTTGGTAAAGACCTTGAAGAAGGAAAAATCACCCTTCCGCTTATATACCTGATTAAGAAGGCTGATAAATCAATACTCAGGAAAATCCACAGTATCTTCAAAGAAGGACCTCAGGATGGAGACCTCCGCTGGCTTCAGGAAAGGCTGAAGGAATACAGCTCCATAGAAAGGGCTCTTAATAAAGCAAAGGCTATTGTTGAAGAGGCAAAGAGAGAGCTTTCTATATTTGAAGACTCAGTAGAGCTTAAGGAACTCCTCTTTCTTTCGGATTATGCAGTTATGAGAAGGATGTAAATAACAAAGGAGTTTCACTGCTGTCCAAAACAAATTGGAAGGGGCTTTTAAAATAGGCTGAAGTAGGC
>DAISHO010000113.1:0-6499 GCA_036822495.1 Thermodesulfovibrionales bacterium | reverse complement strand
TCTTTTCGTGTCTGAAGAGGACCATCTCCTCACCCATCTTGAGGCCCTGTCACCCACACCAAAGGTCACAGGCCTTATAGGAGGTGCAGAGGCCTCACCAAGAATCCTCTTTGCCTCCTCAGATACATCAGGACACTGGTCAAGGGATGCCTGCCTCTGGGCAAGTTTCATGGCAAAGGCAAGGCAGGTGGGATGTCCACACTTCTTACAATTTGTCTTTGGAAGAAGCTTGAATATCTCTACTCCTGTAAGGGCCATCTTTACCTCCTACTATTGCATTAATTCATCAATAAATTTCTCTACAGCCTGAACAGCCTCTGGGTGTCTCATTATGAGAAGCTCTGCACCAGCCATGAGCATGGCAACTGCTGTAACAGCCTCCCAGGCAATGGACCTCTCCTTAAGGGAACCCCAGTGGGGCATCTCTCCTTCAGAGGCCTGAGTCTCCTTTACCTTCCAGACATAGGTCCCTACATCTCCGAGCATGGGTGGTTGCATAACCTGGTCATTCTGTGTCAGGGCAGCGAGTCTGATCCTTTCCATAACAGAATAGGTGTACTCAATACCATAACCAAGGGCAGAACACATGGGATCAGTTATAAGCCTCTCCTTAGGAAAACCCATCTGTGTAATCAAGATGTTAAGCTGTTTTGAAAGATTAATATCAAGCTCTGACATGGCTATTAGCTTATGGGCATGAGCCATAGCAGCAGCAGTAATGGTCTTGTAATTACCTTCCTGAGCCTTCCCAATAATGCAGTTCTTATCCTTTGCTGCCTCTGCACAGGCCACAAGGACCTCTGAATCCTTCTCCACATGATTACTTCCAAGGATTATAAGGGGAACCTTTATGGCAGAAAGGACCTCTGATACGACCTTCCTTGCCTCTTCAGAGGAGCGATTTTCCCTGTCAGGATGGGTTCCAATAAGCCTCAAGGCAATTGCCTTTGCATTAAGCTTTTCTTCACAGAACCTTGCCCAGGAAACGGGATCATTTGACACACCATTGTAAACTACCTTTACTGTCTCTGGCCAGTCATCTGGCGGTACATCCTGTATCTCGTAGGCAATAACAGGTCTATGGGGAATGGAGCCTTCAAAACCATGAAAGGGAAGGACATTTTCTCCACCAAAAGTAACAGGCCTTTCAGCTCCTATTGTTACCTCAAAGACCTTTCCTGAATAACTCTCCTTTGGTGCAGTATAAGCCACAGCTCACCTCCATTACATATCTAAATAAGAATGGGCATAAAGGGTCCTGCCCATTATTATATCTACCGTCTTTTTAATTATCATTGCCCGTCTTTGATCGCCAATCTCCTTACCAGCAAGGACTGCCTCAAAGAGAGGCCTCTCCTCCATTGCCTCTGCCATCTCTTTTGGGTCAGCAATAGCAGCATCAAGACCGGCATCAAGGAGCATGAGAAAATAATATTTATTAATAATAGGTCTTAATTCCTTCGGACAGCCATTGGATATATTGCTCAGTCCTACAACAGTCTTCATGGCAGGGTCATTCATTTCTTTGAAAAGTTTAATTGCCTCGATAACCTTTAATGCATGGTCCTGCGATGTGGCTATCTGTAGAACAAGGGGGTCAAGATAAAGGTCTTCAAGGGGCACACCATATTCCATTGCCCTTGCCATTATCTCAGCTGCAATTGCTGCCCTCTCTCCTGCATCCGCTGGAAGACCACCCTTGCCAACAGTAAGACCTATTATCTGGCAGTTATACTTTGCAGCAAGTTCAAGCATGGGGAATCTCTCAGGATCATTTGAGGTGGAATTAATAAGAGGCCTTCCCCACTGATTGTTATGGACCTTAAGGCCTGCCTCAACAGCCTTATAATTTGTTGTATCAAGACATACTGGAAGAGGAACAGCCTCCTGAATTGTTGTGACCATCCACTCCATTAAAGACTCTCCACCATCTTCAGCAGGCCCGATATTGGCATCTATCATACCTGCACCTGCCTGCCACTGAACCTTAGCTATCTCCTGAATAGGCCCTTTATCCCTTTTTAACATTGCCTCTCTTACACGCTTTGCAATTATACTTAGCTTCTCACCTATGATGAGCATCCCTTCCTCCTAATCTCTATAATAAAGTTTATAAGCATATCATAAAATCCTTTGAAAGTAAAGATTTTTTAGAATTTTTTTATCTTATAGCTTTATAATGAGCACCAAAAGTAACAGATGTTACCTTTTTAAACTGACGGAGGCTGAACCTCTTTTTTAAATATCCATATAATACTGAAAGGCCTTTCCTGATAGGCCCTCAAAAGTCCAAGTCTCAAAAGTTCAAGAAGGGCAAGGAATGTTACTATAAGAGCCTCTTTTGTCCTCATGCCCTCAAAGAGGTCCTCAAATCTTACAGAGTCCCTCTGTTCCAAAAGCTCAAGGATATAGGATATCCTATCCTTTACAGTAAGTGTTTCAGGACTTATCTCTATAACCTCAGGAGGAAGCTTTTCAATGAGTTTCTTAAAGGCAGTCAGAAGGTCAAAAATATTAATGTCAAAGAGATAAAGCTCTTCTGACTCCTCTTCAAAAACTGGTTCAGTTCTCCTTAGAACGCCTGACCATTCCTCTTCCCGTTCCTTAAGTTCAAAGGCAGCTTCCTTTATTGCCTGATATTCAAGAAGCCTCTCAACGAGTTCGAGCCTCGGGTCCTCATCAATCACCTCACCTGAATCATCCTTTGGAAGAAGCATCCTTGATTTTATATATATAAGTGTAGCTGCCATTACAAGAAATTCAGAGGCAATATCGAGATTAAGCTCTTTCATGAACTCAAGATATTCGAGATACTGTCTTGTTATTAAGGCAATAGGGATGTCATAAATATCGATCTTGTTTTCTTTTATCAGATGAAGCAGTAGATCAAGGGGACCTTCAAAGACAGGTATCTTTACCTGATACAGGTTTTCACCTGAAATGGGAATATCATTACTGACAGGTCTCCAACTGTTACCTTCGCCACCAATGAGGTCTGAGCTTGCAAATCCTTTCATGTAAAAGTTTAACCCGAAGGCCTGAAGAAACTCAATACTCTATTCCTTCAATGCTACAAAGAGGTTGGCAGTTCCGCATGTCATGGATTTTATCTCTTTTATCCTGAAACCATTTTTAACAAGAAGGTCTTTAAACCCATCAACACTATAAAAACCCTCAATAGAGGCAGGCAGGTATCTGTAGGGAATGGGGTCACCTGTTACAAGCCCTCCAATAAATGGAATCACCTTGAAGAGATAAAATCTCCAGAAGGGCCTGAAGAATCTGTTTGTTGGCTTCATGAGTTCAAGGCATAGAAACCTTCCCTCTGGCCTCAAAACCCTGTAGCACTCCTTGAGTGCAAGGGATCTATCAACAATATTTCTGATTCCGAAGGCCATGGTAATAGCATCAATAGAACTATCAGAAAATGGCAGGTTCTTTGAATCTCCTATCATGAAAGTCAGATTTCCTGGATTAGAACTTATTCTCTTTTGAGCCCTTTTAATCATGTCTGGATTTATATCAATACCTGTTACTGAGCCTGAATCCCCTATCCTTTTTGAAACAAGAAGAGCAAGTCTTCCTGTGCCTGTGCAGACATCAAGGACATTATCTCCTTTATTTATATAAGAAAGAAGCCTTCTCCTCCAGTAAATATCAAGGCCAAGGCTGAAGAGGGAACTTAAGAAGTCAATATGGGGAGAAACTGTTGAGAAAATCCTTTTTATAAGCTCTTCCTTTTCTTGAGACAAACTGCCCTCTAATTATCCTTCTTTCTCTTTTATGTGAACATCCATCTGGGGGAAAGGTATTACTATGCCAGCCTCTTTAAACCTCCTGTAAATCTCCCTGTTTATAGCATCCGTTACCTTGAACCTCAGGCCGGGGTCCTCAATCCAGCAGAAGATCTCGAATTTAAGGGCTGACTCCCCAAAGCTCATGAACAATACCTTTGGTTCTGGCTCCTTTAAAATATCTGGATTGCCTTTCATTATATCAAGGAGTATCTCCTCAACGAGTCTTATATCACTTCCATAAGAAACATTTACAGGCAGCCTCAAGCGTGTCCTTGTCGTGGGTGCACTCTCATTTATGATCTTTGAATTTACAAGTATAGAATTCGGGACTGTTATGAGTATGTCATCAAGGGTCTTTATCCTCGTGCTTCTTATACCAATGTCAATTACCTGACCCCTGAGGTTCTGTTCAAGAACTACAAAGTCTCCGATCTTGAAGGGCTTGTCAACAAAGAGGCTCAGCCCTCCAAAGAAATTTGCAAGGGTATCCTTTGCAGCAATGGCCACAGCAACTCCTGCAATACCTGCAGAGGCAATAACAGGTGTGATATTTATCTTCCATATAGAAAGTATAACCATGAGGCCTGTAATAATTATGACAATCTTTGAGACATTCTCTATAAGGGGGATAATCTCCCTTCCAAGGCCTGTAACATCAGTAATGCGATGGACCGCATCCTCAATAACAGCATTACTGATCTTTATCACAGCAATCATCCATATAACAGTAAGTATCGAATAAAGAAGACCATCAGTATAAAAGAGAAGTTTCTGGGAGAACTTGAGATAGGCGAAGGCAAGGACAATTCCAATAATGATAATGGAAAAATAAATAGGCTTGTGGACAATCTCTATTATCCGGTCATCAAGGTCACTCTTTGTAAATGAGGCAAATCTCCTGACAACCCTAACAATGAATATATCAACAAGCTTTGCGATAAAAATCATTACAATAACGCTCAATAAGGCATTAATGTAAGGTGATGAAGAGATATTAAAGGACTCAATTAATCCAGCCATAGAACCTCCTCAATTGTTACTTCGCATCAATTTATAGCGCATCAGTGTGACGGTAAAGTAAGATCAGCATAATAACACAAGTAGTTTGAACAAACTTGAACACTTGAACAACCCTTAACAGGAAGTTTTTAATTTTGTTAGAGTCCGTATTTAGTTTGCCTTTAAAAAACTGCTGCTCTATTTTATAATTATACATCATTGCAAACCAGATTTAACAAAAAATGAAACTTAGGATAGGCCATCTCTCAACCTTCTACCATACTGCCCTTCTCCTTATGGAGAGGACAGGTGAACTATCCGAGACCTTGCACAGGCCTATTGAATGGAAACTCTATGGGACTGGCCCTGCCATCGTAAAAGCCTTTGAAGAAAATGAGATAGACATGGCCTATATAGGCCTCCCACCTACTGCGATTGGAATAGAAAGGGGAATACCTATTAAATGTATAGCTGGTGGCCATGTGGAAGGAACTGTAATAGCTGGTTCTGAGAATTTAAGAGGATTCCCCTATATTCAAAATATTGAAGAGTTTTTTTATTCCCTCAGGTCAAAAAGGATTGGAGTGCCTGGAAGGGGTTCTATCCATGATGTCCTTATAAGGGAGTATGTAGAAAGACTTAGCATTATGGAAGAAATAGAGATCGTAAATTTTCCATGGGCAGACCAGATTGTTGAGGCAATGAAGAAAGGAGAGATATCTATAGCAGCAGGTACACCCAATCTTGCCATTTTGATTAAGCGATTTCTTAATGGAAAAATCCTCTGGCCTCCTGACAGGTTATGGCCCTATGCCCCAAGCTACGGTATAGTGGTAAGGGATGAACTTCTTAAAGAAAATAAGACCCTCAAAGATTTTCTCCTCCTTCACGAGGGGGCAACGACCTTATTGAGAGAAAGGCCTGAAGAGGCTGTAGAGATAATATCAAGGATAATAGGTCTTGTAGATGAGGAATTTGTTCTTGAGACCCTGAAGGTATCACCAAGATACTGTGCCCACTTATCAAAAGAATATATTGACTCAACAATGAGTCTTTTAAAGGCCATGAAGAGGCTTGGATATATAAAAAGGGATTTCAAAGAAGAAGAGATATTCTTTACTGAGATAATCAAGGAAATCCATCCTGAAGAAGGGCACTACTGAAGAGTTCCCTTATCTCAAGGGGAGTCAGAGGGATATCAGGGACATCCTTATTGCCAGGCCTTGCAATAACATGGATAAAAAGAGGTCCTTTCTTTTTGTTCCTCAGGATCTTAACAAGCTCACGAGGAGAATCTGTATTTTGAGTTCTTATGATACCCAAGGCCCTTGCCATTGACTCAAGGTCAACGCATCTTGAAGTCAGGGTTGGCTGATCCCCTGTTGAGCCATAGGAGCCATTGTCTATGGCAATAATAAATAGGTTTTCAGGCGAAAGATAGGCTACGGTACCAAGGGTTCCTGGATTCATGAGGAGGCTTCCATCTCCATCTATTACTATTACTTTTCTATTTGTAAAAAGGGAAATCCCTGTTCCAACAGGAGTCGCCATACCCATACTGCCGAGCATATAAAAATTCAGGGTTCTGTGTCTGATATAAAAGAGCTCCTTTGATGGAATACCGAGATTAGAGACAACAACCTCTCCATCAAGCATAGAGGCAAGGGCTTCAATAAAATCAAATCTGGTGTATCTCCTGAAAA
>DAISHO010000112.1:0-6507 GCA_036822495.1 Thermodesulfovibrionales bacterium | reverse complement strand
TTTTATTTTCTATTGTTATCTCACCCCTCATACCTTTTTCCATATGGCCTTCGATAGTACATATAAATTCGTATGTACCATCTTTTACGGGAATAAAATACACCTCTAAGGCCCTTTTGGGATAAACTTCTAATGCCGTCAGATATGTCGCCTTAATCTCCCCATCAGAAGACTGGACCTTCCTTAACGCTATTGCCTTAAAAAAATCTTTTGAAACAAAATAATGTTTCTCGTTACCATCATTTTTAAGTATTAATTTATAAGGTGTATCCACCTTAAAAGACAGTATACCGGGAATAAACGCATGCTCAACTAATGAAACAGTTATTGTCTGCATTTTAGTCCAATCGGCAGTTTTTACCTTATCGGACATTTCTCTATGATCAATACCTGCACATCCGGTTACTAAGAAAAGAATTGCTAAGGTTATTATGACCTTCTTCATATTTAACCTCCTATCAATTTTATTACCTGAAATGAAAATCGAATGGTTATGCTTTGATTAATTCCCTTACCTCCTCAAGGGCTTTATCGTAGTCAGGTTGCTCGGTGAGCTCTGGAACTATCTCGATATAACGAAGAGTATCATTCCTGTCTATGATAAATATCGAGCGGGCAAGGAGTCTCAATTCCTTTATTTCACTGCTCCAGTAAATATGAAGTCGTTCTCCTTATTCTTTGAATGACAATCGATACATCCTTTAACCTTTCCAGAGGCCTCGACCTTCCCATCTGGTGAATACTTTGCCCAGAACCAGTCACCTGCATCAGGATTATATCCCTTAATCTTGTACATTACAGTAAGGGCCATAAGCTTCTTGTCAGGGGAGTAATTCTCTTTAACGATAATAGAGCCATCAGCCATACCCCTCTTATCCTTTATAGAGAATTTGGCAGTATTGTTGATATATGTTGTCAGAAGGACACCGTGAGGCTCTCTTCCCTTATAGAGTTTACCCTTGCCCGGCCAGAGGTCCCATTTCTGATAAGGTTCTGACTTCATGATATATTCATAGAGCTTCTGGGCATCTGGTCCAGGAAGCACTGTCTGAGTTTCGGAAGGACCTGTCTCATGAATGGCAAAGGCTGTAAAGACAGGTGAGATTACAAAACAGATTGAGATGAGACTTATTAAGATTTTCATTTTATACTCCTTTCAAGTGGGTTTTTACCTTTTCTTCTTCATCTGTTTCCCGCAACAGATAATGTCACAGGTCTCGACGCATCCGCATACCTCATCCACACTCACTACAAGGCCACACACAGTGCATTCATATCTATCACCCTCTTTTACCTTCCTGGAGCTTGTCTTTTTTGGAGATTTCTTAGCTGTCTTGGCTGGCATGATTCTCACCTCCTTTTATTTTCTTTCCTCAAAATTCTTTATGAACTGTCCAATCTGGACACCCAGATAGACACACTTGATACCATTCATACAATCATCGGCATCCTTTTTCTCAAGATGTGTGGTGAGTTCCTGAGCACCCTTTTTAAATTGAACAACATAGGCATTCTTATGCTCGTCGAAGCTTAGACTGACAGATATACCATGTCTTTCAATTTCAGGATACATCTCCATTATCTTATCCTTTAAGGCAACCATTGTGTATCCCATATAAACCTCCTATATTAAGGGTTGAATTTTACAAAATCCACAATCCTTCTTCTCCATGCCCTTGGTAAAAGAGTAATACCTTCTCTAAGGTATCCAATAGCTATAAGCATGGGGATGAGTTTATCATCTGAGATATTAAATTCCTTCTTTATACATTCTTCGTCAAAGCCATCCATCGGGTGGGTATCAAGTCCTAACTCCTTTGCAGCTATCATCAGTGTCATAGCAAACAGGGAAGCATTTTTTACAGCAAAGAGTTTTCTTTTCAGGCTATCAGCAGAACCGTAGAGATTCGATGCCATAGCAATGTAATTATTCCTTGCCTCTGGCTTTATGTAACCAAGGGACTGCCAGCTATCAAGGACATTATTGATATTTTTCTCAACAGCATCAGGATCAGCAATGATTATCAGTATAGCAGAGGCCTCTTCTACCTTTGGCTGGTCAAAGGCGCATCTCCTCAAGGCCTTTTTCTTTTCCTGATCAGTAACAACTATCACCTCCCATGGCTGGAGATTAAAAGATGAAGGAGCAAGGTTTGCTATCTCGATTAGCTCCTTCAGTATTTCATCAGGTATTTTCCTTGAAGAGTCAAAGAAGTTAATAGACCTGCGGGCCTTTATGGCATCAATAGCATTCATAGCTTCCCCTTACAATATTAATATCAAATAATACTATCCCTGTCAAGTTTTATCTTAAGCCAAAGGGGCATGAGGCCAACTATTACTTAAGGCATTAGCAAAAAGCACAAAAGGCTACTCCTTCTTAGGCCATAGGCTGTTCAACTGTGTTATAATTAAAAAGGAGGTTAAAAAATCGCTATATTCGGACATACTTCTGGCCTTAAGAAGAGAGAGTTAACCCTCCTCGAGAGACTCCTCAGGAGAAAATCACCTCCTGAAAAGGTAATCTCCTATGAGATTGCTAAATATATTTCAGAGATTTCTTATTCCACAGGCAGGCAGATAGGTATTTTACTAAATAGAAAAGGTTTTGTAACCCATGTAATAGTTGGTGATGCAAAAGGTATATTGATACCATCCCTTGAGGAGGACTATCCCCTTGGAAGAAAACCCATGAGAGAATTGAGGTTAGTACATACCCATCTCAAGGAAGAACCCCTCACACAGGATGACCTTACTGATCTTCTCCTTCTGAGACTTGATATGATGATTGCCATTACTTTAAAGGAAGGCCTTCCTGATAAGGTCTATATCGCCCATCTTTTGCCTCATGGCTCAAAATCGAGATATGAAATACTTGAACCCCTCAGCATCCACCAGATAGACCTGAATTTCCCGTCTTTCATAAGTAATCTTGAAGATGAGATGGAAAGGGCAAGGCTCTATGTTCAGGACAAAAGGGATAAGGCAATCCTAATAAGTGCATCCACGAGACCAAAATACGAACTTGATGAATCAATGGAGGAACTAAAGGAGCTGGCAAGAAGTGCTGATGTAATAGTCCTCGATACAGTTATACAGAGACTTAAAGAGATAAGCCCTAAATATCTCATGGGAGAAGGAAAGCTCAGAGAGGTTATTATCAATGCCCTTGACAAAGGTGCAACCCTTCTCATATTTGACCAGGACCTTACTCCGTCTCAGATAAAAGAAATAAGTGAATTAACAGAGCTAAAGGTAATAGATAGATCCCAGCTCATACTTGATATCTTTGCAAAAAGAGCCCATTCAAGGGATGGTAAGATTCAGGTAGAACTTGCCCAGTTAAAATACAGACTGCCAAGGCTTGTTGGCAAGGGTACAGCTATGTCAAGACTGACAGGAGGGATTGGTGGTAGAGGACCTGGTGAGATGAAGCTCGAGATTGACAGGAGGCGAGTAAAGGAAAGGATAGGTCTCCTTGAAAGGGAATTAAAGCTACTTTCAGAGGCAAGAAGGCAGAGAAAACATAGAAGGGTTGAGAGGGGAATACCTATTGTGTCAATCATAGGATATACAAATGCAGGCAAGTCAACGCTCCTTAATAATCTCACGAATAGTAATGTCTTTGTGGAAGAAAGAATGTTTGCAACCCTTGATACATCGTCAAGAAGGCTTAGATTCCCAAGGGAGAGGGAGGTAATAATAACTGACACAGTGGGATTTATCAGAGACCTTCCAAAAGACCTTGTTTCAGCCTTTAAATCCACCCTTGAAGAGCTTGAAGATGCTGACCTCCTGATTCATCTTGTTGACATCTCAAATCCGAGATTTGAACAGCATATTGAATCAGTGGAGGGCATACTTAAAGAGCTTAATCTTCACGAAAAGCCAAGGATACTTGTATTTAACAAGATTGACAGGATAGACCCTGTGGAATGCCAAAATATTTTAAGAAGATATGATGCGGTAGGGATCTCAGCTCTTAATAAAGAGACCTTTGGTCCATTACTCGAAGAGATCGAACGCCACATCTGGCATGTAGAAAAAGAAGACCTTGCAGAATTGGTGGCGAAGTAACAATTCTGGCGCAGGGTATCACTGTTTGAACCTTGCTTTATATATAGCTTGCTCGCTATAATTTTAACTTGCAAATTGGCAGCCGAAAGTAACAATTAAGGAGATTTTATGGAATTTGCACCTAAATGGATAGCCTGGGAGATTACGCGGAGATGCAACCTGAGATGCATCCACTGCAGATCCTCTTCTGAGTTAGAGGTAAAAGGGCATCCTGATTTTCCAACAGAAGAGGCCTACAGGATTATAGATGACATATCAAGTTATGCAAAACCTGTTGTTGTTCTCAGTGGTGGAGAACCCCTTCTAAGAAAGGATGTCTTTGATATAGCAAGATATGGCACAGAAAAGGGTCTTCGGATGTGCCTTGCCACAAATGGTACACTCATTACAGATGAGATATGCGAAAAGATCAAAGATTCAGGCATAAAGATAGTGTCCTTAAGTCTTGATGGCTCTACAGAAGAGGTCCATGATAACTTCCGCTCACAGAAAGGGGCATTTCAGGGGACCATAAATGCAGCAAGGCTCTTTAAGAAACATGGTATAGAATTCATCATCAACTCGTCCTTTACAAAAAGAAATCAGGAAGAGATTCCAAAGGTCTATAAACTTGCAAAGGAACTTGGTGCAACTGCCTGGTACATGTTCATGATAGTGCCTACAGGGAGAGGCGAGGAGATAATGAATGAACTCATATCAAAGGAAGACTATGAGGAGATCCTTAACTGGCATTATGAAATGGAAAAGGACGAGAAGGATATACTTGTAAGGCCTACCTGTGCACCACATTACTACAGGATTGTGCTCCAGAAGTCACAGCAAGAAGGAAAAAAGTTTGAGAGGCGTTCCTTAAAATTTTCTACTGGTGGCTCAAAGGGATGCATTGCAGGTCAGCTCATATGCCTTATAGATGTGGATGGGAATGTCCTTCCTTGCAGTTATTTTCCAATGCCTGCTGGAAATATCAAAGAGAAATCCTTTAAAGAGATATGGGAGAATTCGGAACTCTTCAAGAAATTAAGGGATTTCAAATCCTACAAAGGAAGATGCGGATCCTGTGAATTTATCTCTGTATGTGGTGGTTGTAGAGCAAGGGCCTTTTCAGTTTATGGAGACTATCTTGAGGAAGAACCATTCTGTACCTATATGCCAAAGAGGCTCGAAGCCTTAAAAAAGGCTGGGGTTAAATAATTAATTCAAAGGAGGTCTTTCTTACATGAACGACACCTTCCTGAAGGCATGCAGAGGAGAAAAGACAGATTACACACCTGTATGGCTTATGAGACAGGCTGGCAGATATCTCTTGGAGTATCAGGCTTTGAGAGAAAAATATGACTTCATGACCCTCTGTAAAACACCTGAACTTGCAGCTGAGGTAACACTCCAGCCTGTGAGGAGACTAAATGTTGATGCTGCTATCCTATTCTCTGATATCCTGATTCCCCTTGAGCCTATGGGCATTAAGATAGAATTTCCTGAAAAGGGTGGACCTGTTTTGAGCCCGCCAGAAGATATTACCAAACTCAAAAAGATATCTCCCAAAAATGAGCTCCCTTTTGTTCTTGAAACAATAAAGATTCTTGTAAAAGAACTCGATATCCCATTGATAGGATTTTCAGGGGCACCTTTTACACTCCTCACATACATAATAGAACGCGGAAGTTCAAAGAACTTTCTCAAGACAAAGAGACTTATGTATGAAGACCCTGGGAAATTTCACAGGATAATGGAACTCATATCAGAGACAGTAAGAGATTATCTTTTATCCCAGATAGAAGCAGGTGTTCAAGCAGTCCAACTCTTTGATACATGGGCTGGTATCCTCACACCAAGGGATTTTAAGGAGTATGTTTTACCTTATGTAAGAAAGATAATAACAGGTCTTAAAGGTAATGTGCCAGTTATTTACTTTGTCCTTAATGGAGGTACATTTCTTGAATTCATAAAGGAATCTGGTGCTGATGTAATAGGCGTGGACTGGAGGATAGACCTTGGAACTGCCATAGACAGGCTAAAGGATGGTGTGGCTGTTCAGGGAAATCTTGACCCCTGCGAACTATTCTTACCAGATGAAAAACTCTTTGAAAGGATAACAGATATAGTTAAAAAGGGGATGAGGTCATCCATAAAGGGGCACATATTTAATCTCGGTCATGGAATCCTTCCAGAGACACCAGTAGAAAAGGCTAAATTTCTCATAGAGAGTGTGCATGAGATATCAGCGAGATTAAAGAGTGTAAAGATAACTTAAAGGTAAGATGAATGGAGCGGGCGACGGGATTCGAACCCGCGACCAAGAGCTTGGGAAGCTCCTACTCTACCACTGAGTTACGCCCGCGTTACTTATTTATAAAACACCCTGAGTTCAAAAGTCAAGTTTAATTCCAGACACAGGCCTTCTGACTGTTACTTTAGCTATTGATTCTTTAA
>DAISHO010000111.1:0-6601 GCA_036822495.1 Thermodesulfovibrionales bacterium | reverse complement strand
GGTATATCTTAATAAACCACCATTATTTAACTGGCTCCTTGCCATAATCTTTAAGTTAACCAATAATCCCTCTGAAACAAGTGCAAGGTCTGTTTCCGTATTCAGTGCTATCCTGTGTGCAATTCTTTTGAGCCTTTTATGGAAGCTCCTCGATTCAAAGGGATTATGGATTCTTCCTGGCCTTATCTTTCTCAGCCTTCCAGATGTTCTTGATAAGGCGATAAGGGCTGAGATTGATATGACCTTCACCCTTACTGTAACAGCTTCACTAATAAGCTGGTTTTATATATATGAGTTAAAAAGAAAATTTTTTGCTGGGTGGATTGTATCGCTGATGCTTCTTGCCATAGCTTTTCTCACAAAGGGTATTATATCGGTATTCTTTTTTTATCTCACAGCAGGCTTCTATCTCTTTTTTAAAAAAAGATTGAGGGAGTTTTTCACCTTCGGTCATCTTGCTGGCATTGTTGCAGGATTTGTGGTCTTTTCTTTCTGGTTTATACCCCTGATTTCCAGGATTAATTATAAAGATGTATTGTCAGCCTGGATAAATGAGATACTCGTAAGAAAAGAGCCCTTAAGGGGTAGTTTTTTGAACCATATGTTAGAGTTTCCTTATCAATTTATTCTTGGTTATATGCCCTGGATAGGTTTTCTCCTCTTTTTTAGAAAGCAGAGAATTCAGGAAGATGAGGGATTAAAGGACATAATTACATTTGCTCTACCACCATTGATAATAGCGTTTCTCCTTTTCTGGTTTATTCCAGGTGCAAGGGTAAGATATCTACTGCCCCTTTCAGGCCTTTTTGCTATTTCAATAGCAGGGATTGTAGGAACCCTTAAAGAGAGAGAGACTGCTGGTAGTTATACAAAGGTGATTGCTATACTTGTTTTCCTTTCAGGCCTTTTTATACCTTTCCTGCAGAGGAGATTTGATTTTTCGGGCATAGTACCATGGATTGGAGGATTGCTTCTTATTATCAGCGGTGTATACCTCTTCTTTTTAAAGCAACTTAGTAAAAGATTGATAGCACTTTTCTGTATCATGTTTATTGCAAAGACAGCCTGGGCATCAATATATTTCCCTTATCATGAAAAAAATATGAGTTATTATAGAGAGGCTGCAAGAAGGATAAGTGATAGGGTTCCCGTATCAGTAAGGCTTTACGATTACAATCTCGGCAATCCCCATGTAATATTCTATCTTAAGAGGGAGGTGGTGAAGGTTGAGCATATCTCTGACCTGCTTAAGGGAGACTATCTTCTTGTTAGGAAGGGTGAGATTGCTATTCCGTGTAGTTTAAGGGAGATAGATTCTTTCATGGCAAGGAAAATGATAATAGGCATTTATAGAAAGGAAGAGGGATGTTTATAGTCCATACGGAATCAGCCACCCTTGGAGGAGAGGCCTACAGGCTTATTGAGGAGACAAGGTATGTGAATGAAAATACTTCTCACAGGGCAGTTATTGTTGGGCCTGCTGGTTCTGATTTTGAAGAGGTTGCCTTCATGTCAGGTGTTCCCTTTATAGGTTTTCCCTTCAGGCAATTTGATTATCACCCCTTTAGTTTTATAGAGGCCATAAAATTATTAAGAAAGATTAGCCCTGACATTGTTCACACCCACCACAGTGCTGATGCCTGGGTCTTTGGCATTGTCTCAAGACTTCTTGGAATCCCTGTTGTAAGAGGCAGACACATCAGTCTTCCTTTTAAGAGGTCTTTTTTTAAAAATATCGTATATACCCATCTTGCTGATGCCTTTACTGTGAGCTGTTCATCCATAAAAAAAGAGATGCTTAATGTAGGGATTGCTAAGGAAGAGGAGATATTTATAACACCTGCAGGTGTAAACCTTGAAAGATTTAGTGTGGAGAAGGTTGATAGATTTTATTTGAGGGATGAACTTGGTCTTGAAAGAAGAGATTTTCTTATTGGTACAGCCTGTTTCCTCAGGAGCTGGAAGGGTATTGATACACTGATGGAGGCTTTTAAGATATTGATGGAAAGATTTAAAGATAACAAATTTCATCTTGTTATTGCTGGAAAGGGTACGGAGAGACTCAGGGATACGGATATATATAGAAGGTACAGTAAAAATATTCACATCCTTGGCCATAGGGATGATGTTGAGCATGTTATAGGTGGTCTTAATATCTTTGTCCTTGCCTCGAAGAAATCCGAAGGGGTTCCACAGGTAATACCGCAGGCAATGGCATTAAAAGTTCCTTGTATTGGTACATCCATAGGTGGTATACCTGATGTGATAAAGGATGGAGCTACAGGATGGCTTATAAGACCAGATGCCCCAGATGAGCTTGCAGATAAGATATGGTATGTATATAATTTATCCCGTGAGGACTTAAACAGTATTATAGAAAGGGCTTATCATATGATTCATGATGAGTACACTGTAAAAAGGACAGTGGAGAAATATTTTATGGCTTATGAGGTTGCTATGCTCAAAAGGAAGGGAGGATCTAAAAAGTAATGAAAGGTCTGAGTTCTAAAAGGATTCTTGTAACAGGTGGGGCAGGTTTTCTTGGCTCCCACCTCTGTGAGAGGCTTCTTAATGAGGGGCATGAGGTTCTATGTGTTGATAATTTTTATACAGGCAGAAAGGCCAACATTGCCCATCTTCTGAACAATCCCTATTTTGAGGTTATAAGGCATGATATAACCTTTCCACTTTATGTTGAGGTTGATGAGATATACCACCTTGCCTGCCCTGCATCACCAGTGCATTATCAGTTCGACCCTGTCCAGACTACAAAGACCTCTGTCCATGGCTCGATAAACATGCTTGGTCTCGCAAAAAGACTAAAGATAAAGATCCTTCTTGCCTCAACAAGTGAGGTCTATGGAGACCCCACTGTCCATCCCCAGCCAGAGACATACTGGGGAAATGTGAATCCCATTGGTCCACGTGCCTGCTACGATGAGGGGAAGAGGTGTGCCGAGACCCTCTTTTTTGACTACTACAGACAGCACAGATTAAAGATAAAGGTTGCCAGAATATTTAACACCTATGGTCCAAGGATGCACCCAAATGACGGAAGGGTTGTGAGCAACTTTATAGTTCAGGCATTAAAAGGTGAGGATATAACAGTTTATGGAGATGGGAAACAGACAAGGAGTTTCTGTTATGTTGATGACATGATAGATGGGCTTATAAAGCTTATGAACAGTAGTGATGATTTTACAGGACCTGTGAATCTCGGAAATCCTGAGGAGTATTCGATACTCCAGCTTGCTGAAGCAATAATAAGACTTACAGGTTCTAAGTCAAGGATAGTCTTTAAACCCCTTCCACCCGATGACCCAAAGCAGAGATGTCCTGACATAACCCTTGCAAGAAAGGTCCTTAACTGGCAACCCACCACTCCTCTTGAAGAAGGCCTTAAAAGGACTATAGAGTATTTCAGAAACCTTTTATGTTGAGGTCTTAAATTGAGGGTCAAACATTGGTGCAAGAGCTAAACCTTCAGCCTATTCTTCAGCATTCGACTTCCAAGTTCCAACATCAGATGTCTGACCTTTGATTTTTGACTTCTGACCACTTTAGTGGCGAAGTAACAGTTGACTTCTCTTCTGCCTTGCAATATTTCTTTAATAACATTTAAAATAAAAAACTTAGGTTCAAGCTTCGGAAGAAAGGTGGTTAAGGATGCAGAAAAAGAATATCGTTGACAGGATATGGGATTTTTTTACCTCCATAAAACTTGCTATAGTCCTCTTTCTCCTTATTGCCTTGAGCTCTATTGTTGGCACTGTTATAGAGCAGAGGGCTGAGCCCCAGCGGAATATAGAACTCCTTTCAAGACTCTTTAATCCGGATATTGCCCCAACTATTTATCGAATCCTTGATACCTTACAGTTTACAGATATGTATCACTCCTGGTGGTTTGTGAGCTTTCTTATGCTTTTTGCAGCAAATCTTATTATATGCTCCCTTGATAGACTTCCAAAGGTCCTCAAGATTGTAAAAGAGGAAATCAAGCCCATCCCTGTAGAGGTCTTTCAAGGACTTCCTGTAAAAAAAGAGGTTGTCCTGAATAAAAAACCAGAGGCACTCAAGGAGACCCTTAAGAGGGTATTAAAGAAACACGGCTTTAACCTCTCAGAGGCTCCTCAGGACAAAGGTGATATTCAGCTTTTTTCTCAAAAAGGTGCCTTTTCAAGATTGGGTGTTTACATAACCCATCTCAGCATACTCATAATCCTTGCTGGTGCCCTTATTGGAATATTCTTTGGCTTTAAGGGTTTTCTGAATATCAGAGAAGGTATGGCTTATACAGTTGCCTTTGGCAGGGGTATGAACTGGACCCATCAGGATGAGGTCATGGTGGAAAATATCATAGATGCCATGAACAGGGCAGAGGGTGATATTGAAACAGCTGCTCAGATCCTTGGTGTGCCGGGGCAGGAGCTAAAAGGACTTCTTAAGAGATACGGCCTTGAGCCCCTTGGTTTTGAGATAGAGTGCAGGGATTTTGAGGTGGACTTCTATGGCCATTCTGATATGCCAAAGGAGTACAGGAGCCTCCTCATTGTAAGGGATAAAGACAGGTCTTTTGAGAAATGGATAGAGGTCAATGACCCCCTGAAATATAAGGGCTATACCTTCTATCAGTCAAGCTATGGCACATGGCCAGGTGCAAGAGGAATATTCAGGTTCCGTTTTGTCACAAAGGATGGTCAGACTATTTTAAAAGAGGTTCAGCCCCTTCAGGAATTTGACCTTCCAGGTGGTTTTAAAGCAAAGGTCATAGATTTCAGCCCAAGCCTTGCCTTTGATGAGACAGGAAGACCTTTTACATATTCTGAACAGCTCAATAATCCAGGAGCCCTTGTTGAATTTAATAAAAAGGAATTTACAAGATGGATTCTTAAAAGATATCCCCAGACCTGGCAGTTGCCTGATGGCTCAATACTTCAGCTCCTTGATTACTGGGGAGTCCAGTACACAGGCCTTCAGGTAAGGCGGGACCCTGGTGTGTGGATTGTTTATCTTGGATGTATTATTATGGCAATAGGACTTTATATCGCATTCTTTATGAGTCATAAGAGGATATGGCTCAGGCTTGTTCCTGAAAAGAATGGATCGAGACTTCTCATAGGTGGTTCTGTAAGCAGAAACAGGGAGGCCTTTGAGAGGGCTATTGAAAGAATCTTAAAGGAGGTTCAGCAATGACTTCATCGGAGTTCTTCGGGATAGCCACAATACTTTATATACTTGCCATGATTGCCTACATAACATACCTTGCCTTCAGGAATAATACTGTTGGCATGGTGGCAACAACAATTACAGTTGCTGGTTTTGTTTCCCAGACAATCGCCTTTTTAATGAGATGGAGCGAGTTCTACAGACTCCTTGAAGAGACAGGTATAATAAAATCGCCTCTACAGGGACTCATAAGGTCAATCCCTGTAACAAATCTCTACGAGTCCCTTATATTCTTTGTCTGGTGTCTGATTCTTGCCTATCTGATAATAGAGTGGAGATACAAAAACAGGTCCTTTGGAGCCTTCGTAACACCAATAGCTGGTCTTGCCCTTGCATTTATCGAACTTACAGGGATGTCAAAGGAGATACAGCCCCTTGTGCCAGCCCTTCAGAGCAACTGGCTCCTTGCCCATGTAATGATGAGTTTTATATCTTATTCCCTCTTTGCCATATCCTTTGCAACTGCCATTATGTATCTTATTACAACGACCGAAAGGAGAAATGAGCCTGCCTATATATTCTGGGTTCTGAGTGCTGGCCTTGCTATAGTTATTCTCCTCTCCATGGGTATCGATTATCTTGTCTTTAAGGTAGGAAGGCCTGATATACTATTTAAAAAGGGCTACGTATTTAAGGCAACATTTCTTAATGAAAATTCAATCGTATCAATACTCAGTTTTATAGGTGCCCTTTTTATATTTTTTATTTTGTGGCGGTATGGTTATCTAATAAAGCACATTATATCTACCCTTAACATAACATCTGATACCCTTGATGAGATCACCTACAAGGCAATAGCCATTGGTTTTCCTGTTTTTACCCTCGGAGGCCTCATATTCGGCGCAATATGGGCTGATCAGGCCTGGGGAGTTTACTGGTCCTGGGACCCAAAGGAGACCTGGTCTTTGATTACCTGGTTCATCTATGCCTTTTATCTTCACTCAAGACTACTGAGGGGATGGCGAGGCAAGAGGATTGCTGTTGTTGCAGTCCTTGGGTTTGTGGCTGTTATATTCACCTATCTTGGAGTTAATCTATTACTTAGCGGTCTGCATTCTTATGGAGAAATGAGATAGGGCTGGGATTGAATAATTTTTGAACACTTATGTAAGGTTGAACGGAAAGTTATGTTATGAATTGGTTACCAGTTGACTACTACAGGTCGAGATTGTTCAGCAGAATATTGACCTCTCTTGACAAATTTTTGAAAGTCTGGTAAATTATCAAGTCTTCCCGATAAAGGGAGGCCTTCGGCCTGCCCGAGTGATGGGAAGATAGGTCTATTAGGTCTCTCCGGGAAATTCTCTGGGAGATTTACCAAAAATCAATTCAGGCAAAAGCCTGTAAACTTTTTGGAGGCAAAGTGCCTACAATA
>DAISHO010000110.1:0-6613 GCA_036822495.1 Thermodesulfovibrionales bacterium | reverse complement strand
GGTTCGACTTTTGAAATCCTCCTGCCCGTATCACCTGACTTAACAGCATTAACCATAGAACAAAAAGAGGAAAAGGTCATCACTATTCTCGCACTACTTGAGGACAGGGACATGATGAAACAGATAAAGAATGTCCTTGGCACACAGGGTTATAGAATCATACATTCTGATAATCCTGTTTATGCCTTAGAAATTTTTACAGAATTTTTTGACAATATACATATTGTTATGATTGATACATCTTTTGCCGTTAATTTTATTTACAGGTTCAAAGACATTAAGCCAGATATTAATATTGCTGTTATCTCTGACGAGAATATCTCTCCTGACATTGCAGAAAATGATAATGTAAAGATTATCTTAAAAAAGCCCTTAAATGACTCTATATTACTTACCTCAATCCAATCCCTTGCGTGCTCATAGTAAATAAGCACTAATGAATTCCATATCTACATGACTTCCAACTATCTCTGCAAGCTCATCTATAGCCTTATCCTTTATATCTGCATAACTTATACTCTTTGAAAGAGGTTTTAAGCCCCTTTTGAGTCTTGCTGAATCTATGATAAATCTTCTGAATTCGTCATTCTCAAATATTCCGTGGATATAGGTTCCCCAGCAATTGCCATTAATGGAACCATCAATGACATTTTCACAAAATCTACCCTGTCTCTCTATCCTGAATAAACCAATATCTCCTGAACTCTCACCCATGTGAATCTCGTAGCCTTTGAGGACTTGTGAAGTGGTAAAGGTATGAATAGGTGAAGCAGTGACCTGAGCTGTAACCTTCTCCCTCTGAAATGTTGTCTCTATGTTTAAAAGCCCTATGCCATCCATCTCTTTACACTCACTCTCAACGCAATAAGGATCGAAGAGCTTCCTGCCAAGAATCTGGTATCCACCACAAATGCCTATAATCTCTATGCCCTTTGAATAGGCCCTCCAGAGGCTTTTATCAAGGGCTTTTTCTTTCAAATAGAGAAGATCCTTTACAGTGTTTTTAGTGCCCGGAACAATAACGATATCTGCATTCTCTATGTCAGCAGGAGAATTAGAATACACAAGCTCCACATCAGGCTCATAAAGGAATGGGTCAAAATCAGTAAAATTTGAAATATAATTCAATCTGAGAATAACTATCTTCAGCCTTAAGCCTTCAGCCTGAAGCCTAAATCCTGAAGATAGGCTCAGACCATCTTCTTCTGGCAATCCTGTCTCCATATATGGCAAAACACCAATAACAGGTCTTCCAGTCTTCTCTTTTATAAGCTCGAGGCCTGGACGGAGAATCTCTATATCTCCTCTGAATTTATTTATCACAAAGCCTTTAATAAATCTGCTATCCCTTCCAAGAAGCTTCAGTGTTCCATAAAGGGATGCAAATACCCCTCCCCTGTCAATATCTCCTACAAGGATAACAGGTGCCTTTGCATATCTTGCAACAGCCATATTGACAATCTCTTTATCTATAAGGTTTATCTCTGCTGGACTTCCAGCACCCTCAATTATCACAAGGTCATACTCACTCATGAGTCTATCAAGGGACTCTGTAATCTTTGGCCAGAGAGCTTTTTTGAGTTTATAATAATCCCTTGCAGAGAAATTCCCATAAACCCTTCCATGGACAATCACCTGTGAGCCCTTTTCACCCATTGCCTTAAGAAGCACAGGATTCATGTCAACTGTCGGCTCAATCCTTGCTGCCTCTGCCTGAAGGGCCTGAGCACGGCCTATCTCTCCTCCATCTCTTGTAATAAATGAATTCAGCGCCATATTCTGTGCCTTGAATGGTGCAACCCTCAGGCCTTTATTGTTAAAAATCCTGCAAAGGGCTGTCACAAGGAGGGTTTTACCCGCACCTGAGGCAGTTCCCTGAATCATTAAAGTGCGACATCTCTTTTTACTCATTCTCATATTATTAAAGGTCTCGTAATTGAATAGACATTTTTAAAAAATCTCTCTGTGCCCCTACTAATATCCCAAAAAATCTCCGATTTTTTGGTGACCCCCGCTTCTCCAAAGAGGGGAATTGTCCCTTCCTTTGGAAAATGGAGGTTAGGAGGGATTTTACAGATTAATGTCCTTATTATTTTGAGACTGTTAATAAGTTGTGCAATCTCCATTAATAAGCTTAACAACAGGATAGTTATCATGAAATTCAATAATATTTATTGCCCCATGTTCTTGTTCTATTCTGAAGATATTCTCAAGAGGAACGCCGAGGAGCTCACAGAGGATTATCCTGTTAACACCTCCGTGAGCAACGATGATTATGTCAGGCTGAAGGCTTGAGGCTGTAGCCTGAAGTATCCATTTGAAGGCCTTCATTACCCTATCTCTTACCTCCAGGGTGCTCTCTCCTTCAGGAGGACTGTATCGAAGGGGATTAGAAGACCATAGAGAAAATTCTTCAAGATATCTTTCTTTTATCTCATCAAAACTCATCCCTTCCCATATACCAAAGCTTCTTTCCCTCAATTCAGGAATAACAACAGGTTTCACATTAAAGTTATCAGATATTATCTCTGCGCTTTTTAATGCCCTGCTCAGGGGAGAAGAATATACCACTGGCCTCTCGTCTTTAATTATCTGGCTTAAATAAAGGGCCACCCTCTTTATCTGCTCAATCCCTTCCTCTGAAAGAGGGACATCCAGACTTCCTTTATACCTCTTCACACCATCACCCTGAGTGGCACCGTGTCTTATTAGATAGAGAGTCTTGACCATACTATCACGCTCAATAAAAAGATTACCTCAGAAAGTTCACTGAGGGCTCCAAGGGTATCTCCTGTTAAGCCATTAAATCTTTTATTGCAGAAATATGTCCAGAAAAGGGAAAAAAGATAAAGGACTCCTGTTGACAGAAGATAAAAGATCCAGTATCTTTCAGGCATATATCTTAAAAAGATTGCATAAAGAAGGATATAAATCAGAAAGAGCATAAAAAGGTTAAAGAAAGCTTCCTTTCTTTTAATTCTACCAATAAAGAGTTGACCAAGACCATCAGCCCTTGCAGGCCTGCCATGAAACATGGCAGTAACCATAGCTAACTTTGATAACACAGGCATCAGAAGGACAGGCTGAAGACTTAAGGCTAAAGGCTGAAGATGGAGTATCTCCTTCAAAGATAAATATTTCAGAAGTAACACAAATAAAATAGCTACCACTCCAATAGGACCTGTATAGCTATCCTTCATAACCGATAACCTTTTGCTTATATCCACCTCTCTGTTACCACTTGATTTAACTGCCAGGGCATCAAAGGTGTCTGAAAGACCATCAATATGAAACCCGCCATTAAGTAATATGTAGGAGAGTAAAACAAGGAATATAGCGAGCTCGGCATATAAGAGCCTCTCACCCAAATTCAGCACCACCAGTAATATCAGCCCCTGAAATGCTCCAACCATTATAAAAAAATGGACGCTACCTCTTATATCTTCAGAGGTAATCTCCCCTTTAATCTTTACAGGTATTATCGTAAGAAATTGAAGGGCAATTAAGAAAAACTTAATTCTGAATCTCATCCGATACGCCAGCCTCCTGAAAGGTTGCCATCTCTTTATAGATCTTCAAACCTGCCTCTATCATGAGCATTGCAAGGGCTGCACCAGTACCTTCACCAAGCCTCAGGTCAAGGTCAAGGATAGGCCTCAATCCCATCGTCTCAAGCATGACCTTATGACCTATCTCCTGAGAATTGTGGGCAGCAAACATGTAATCCTTTGTCTCTTGCTTGAGCTTATAGGCAATAAGGGCACCTGCTCCAGAGATAAATCCATCAACAATAACAGGTATCCTGTTTGAAGCTGCTCCAATGATAAGGCCAGCAATCCCTCCTATCTCTGCACCACCTACCTTTTGAAGGACATCTATTGGGTCTGATGGATCAGGCCTGTTCACCTCTATGCCCCTTTTTATTACCCCTATCTTTCTTTTAAGTGCCTCATCACCTATACCAGTTCCCCTCCCCGTTACTTCCTCAACAGGCCTTCCTGTAAGGACTGCTGTAATGGCACTTGATGGTGTGGTGTTACCAATACCCATCTCACCTGTAGCAAATAACCTATATCCCTTTCTGGCATAGGCATTTGCAATCTCAATGCCAACCTCTAAGCATCTAATAGCCTCCTCCCTTGTCATCGCAGGGCCCTTTGTAAAATTCCTCGTTCCCCTTAGAACCTTCTTATGAAGAAGACCTTCTATGTCTTTAAATTCATGGTCAACACCTATGTCTATGACTATCACATCAGCACCAGCATGCTGCGCAAGGACATTTATCCCAGCACCACCTCTCAGGAAATTAAATACCATCTGTGGTGTCACTTCCTTTGGATAGGCAGAGACTCCCTCTTCTGTTACCCCATGATCACCGGCAAAGGTAAAGACTGCCTTTTTGTTGATTGAGGGCATAGCATCTTCAAAAATAGCAACAAGCCTCCTTGCAAATTCCTCAAGCCTTCCAAGACTTCCGAGAGGCTTTGTGAGATTGTCAAGCCTCTTCTGGGCAACCTCATACCATTGAGGATTTACTGGTTTGACCTTAGAGAGTGTCTCATTGAGCATAGAACCTCCTCATTTAACCCTTTATCTTCACTGGTATCCCCGATACCATAAAATATACCTCATTGGCAATCTCTGCAACCCTCTGATTAACTATACCTGCCAAATCCCTGAATCTCCTTGCAAGTTCATTCTCAGGGACAATACCCATACCAACCTCATTGGAGACAATGATTATTGCTGAAGATAGACTGTTGACTGCTGACTGCTCACTACTCACTGATGATTTGATAGCATCGAGAAATCGGCAAATCTCTTTTTCAATATCTAAATTATTTAACATAAGATTGGAAAGCCATAGGGTAAGGCAGTCAAGGAGAATCAAAGGATAATCCCTCAGCTCATTTAAAGCCCTGACAATGTCTACTGGTTCTTCCACAGTGTGCCAGTCCTTACCCCTTTGCTGTTTATGTCTCTCTATCCTTTCCTTGATTTCTTCATCAAGGGCCTGAGCAGTAGCAATGTAGGCCTTTAAAGGCTGAAGATCAATTGGTGGCGAAAGTAACAGTTGCTGAGCCCTAAGCCTCTCTTCTGCCAATTTCAGGCCAAACCTGCTTTTACCACTCCTCGCTCCACCAGTTATGAAAATAATATTTCTCCTCATGGTTATTCTTTATCAGAACCCTTCATCTCTTTTTCAAACATGCCCTTCAGAATATCATTTGCACAAAACCTGCCACACATTGTACATCCCTGACAATCTCCATTTCCCCTCTTTGCCTTTATTGCCATTGCCCTTTCAGCATCTATGGCAATTGAGAATTGTTCATCCCATCTCATATCCCTTCTTGCCTTTGCCATGAGTTTATCTCTGTCGAGAGCCTTGAGTTTAATCATATCCCCAATGTGAGTAGCTATTCTTGCAGCAATAACCCCTTCTCTGACATCTTCAGGGAATGGCAAGCCAAGATGTTCTGACGGTGTTACATAACATATAAAATCTGCACCATAGGCAGAGGAAAGGGCAGCACCAATTGCAGCGGTAATATGGTCATAGCCAGGGGCTATGTCAGTAGTTATCGGGCCCAACATATAAAAAGGTGCACCTCCGCTCATCTTCTTCTCCATAATTATATTTGCCTCAATTTCATTAATTGGGATATGCCCGGGTCCTTCCACCATAGTCTGACAACCCATATCCCTGCCAATTTCAGAGAGTTCACAATTTATTACCAATTCTTGAATCTGAACCCTGTCCGTTGAATCATGGATTGCACCTGCCCTGAACCCATTCCCAAGGCTAAGGACTGTGTCGTATTTCTTAAGAATCTCCACTACCTTATCAAATCTTTCATAAAGGGGATTTTCTCTATTGTTGTATTCCATCCATGCAACAAGATAAGAGCCACCCTTTGAAACAAGACCACCGTAACGATATTTCTGCCTTCTGAGCATCTCGACGGTCCTTCTGTTTATACCGCAGTGGATTGCCATAAATGCTACACCTTCTTCACATTGCCTCGCCATGACATCCCAGAGAAGTTCTTCTGGCATCTTTACAGCTGCACCGTATCTTTCTATAGCAATAGCAAAGGCCTCATAAAGAGGTACTGTTCCAATGGGTAAAGAGACGGCATCCATAATCCTTTTTCTAATGCCCTGTATATCTCCACCAACACTTAAATCCATAAGCGTGTCGGCCCCATATTTTTCAGCTATCATTGCCTTTTCTATCTCCATATCGATATCGATTATATCTGTCGATGTCCCGATAGAGGCATTTACTTTTGTCCGCAATCCATAGCCAATGCCGACTATCTTTTTCTTTCTTTTTTGATTAGCCAGTATGACTACCTTTCCTTCTGCCAGAGACATTCTTAATGCCTCAGGGTTTATCCCTTCATCTTTAGCAACCTCTCCTATTTCTGGTGTTAGCTTGCCAGTTCTTGCAATTTCGATTTGTGTCATATTAACTTTAACTCCTTCTTAAAATCATACTTGTCCAAAATAAAGTTTTGAATGGGCATAAGGCTGAATAACAGACTACAGGCATCCTATAGGCTATAGGCTACAGGCTATAGAATTTTTCCTAATATCCTGAAGCCTG
>DAISHO010000109.1:0-6614 GCA_036822495.1 Thermodesulfovibrionales bacterium | reverse complement strand
TTTAAGCCCCTTTCCAGAAGTCTGTATATACATCCACCGTGCCTGTTCTTCATAATCTCACCAGGACAGAGCTTATTGCTGCCAGTATTG
The DNA here is from genome assembly GCA_036822495.1 of Thermodesulfovibrionales bacterium. Lineage (GTDB taxonomy): Bacteria > Nitrospirota > Thermodesulfovibrionia > Thermodesulfovibrionales > CALJEL01 > CALJEL01. Next base: position 6,524 of record DAISHO010000109.1, on the reverse strand, counting down.
CTGCAAGTCCTATTATCCTCAAGCCTTCCTCAGCGACCTCAACACTTAGAGACCTAATGCTATAACCTATAAAAGGCTTCTCAACAAGAACTCCACCATAATAAGAAGGCCCACCAAGCCTCACACCAAGGGCACCTGCAAGGGCTGATTCAGGATAACCGCTGTTTGGACTCGGGTGGGCCTTTCTGAAAAGCATTATCACCAAAAATGTCCTCTTTGCCATATAATAGCCAAGCCTTATTGCAATCCATGTAACCTTAAGAAAGTTATAGATAAATAATGTAAATAATATAATCAATCTTCTAAGAGGCTTTGGTCTTCTGAAGATTACCTCATTGAAAAACATGTGCATATTCTTCCCTGTTTCTATAAAAAAGACCGAAAGCATAATGAATACCGATGTCAGTCTTGCAGGGATAAAATTCAGAATGTCGTCAAGCCTTGCTGCAGCCCATCCAAAATATCTGTATCTTTCGTTTTTGTATCCCACCATGGAGTCCATGGTATTGATTGCCTTGTAAGTCATGGCAAGGGGAAGGCCTCCAATGGTGAGATAAAAGAGGGGTGCAACAACACCATCGGAAAGATTCTCTGAAAGACTCTCAAGACTTGCCTTTAGGATCTCTTCATTATTAAGATTATCCGTGTCCCTTCCTACTATCATGCTTAGATTTTTCCTTGCCTCTTCAGTATTACCATCCTTAACTTTATTAATCACATCTTTGACAGAAACAAGAAGACCCTTCGTAGCTAATGTTGTTGATATCAGGAATACAAAAAATAGATAAGCTAAAAATTCTCTTACACTCAATGACTTAAAAGAATCAGGATATGAAGAGGTAATCAGGATAAGAGATATTGCTGATGTGATTAAAAAGGTGATCCCTGAAACAATTAATACAAGAAGGATACCGCTGATTCTTTCCATGATAGACCCTTTAAAAACCTTTCTTAGGAGATATTCCAGTTTTGATACAAAACACCCTATAAGCCTCACCGGATGTGGAAGCCACCGTGGGTCCCCAATCAAAAGATCAAGAATAAAGGCAAGCCCGATAGAAAAAGCACCTATCCTGAGGGAATTAGGAAGATTTTCAAATGTTAAAATTTCGGTAATATTCATTATCACCTTTCCATAGAGACAGTAATTCAAAATTAAAAATCCTCAGAGCTAAAAGCCCTGAGGATTGCACCCTGTTTTACTTCATCCTCGTATGTTCCTCCTCGGGAATTTAGAGTGGAGCAACCACTCAGCAGGCAGGTCTTCTGGCTCCCGGATCTTCCTACTTGCCAGCCTTCCCGGTCTAAAAACCAGTGGCTTTGTGGCTTTCGTCCCCGGTTACAGCGGCGGGACCGCTCCCGAATTACACGGGATTCCCTATTAAGCCTTAGGGCACCTGCTAATTAATTTAAAAAAATATACCTTTCAAATGTCAAGCTATGACCTGTCCACCTATCTTTAATAGCATATCTTGACATCTTATTCAAAAAGTGGCATATTTTTAAAGAGGTCTGAAAGGGGGCAGAAGGAAAAGTAAGGAATAATATCTTCTATTTTAAATATCCGCATAGCGGAGTTAAGATGTTCTTTGTTATTGAGGAGGGTTCTATGAAAAATTTGTCTCCTGATATGAGGCGTTCTGAAAGAAGGGGGTATAACAAATCAATCTTCTTCTCATTTGGTCCTGAGCCAACTAAATCTGAGAAGGTTTTCCATGGCAGAGTTATTGATATAAGCGAAACAGGAATAAGTATCGAGACCGACTATCCCCTTGCACCAGGACGTACACTCTGGCTAAATGATGGCAGTCTAAAAACAGGCACAGTAAAATGGATTAAGAGGCTGAATAACTGCTACAGAGCAGGTATTGAGATTCACGCAAACCTCTATGAAAACAGCTTGACCATCAGCGAAGGTACAGAGAGATACAGAATAATGCTTGATGATGCAACAGATGAATTTATAAGGCAACTTGAAATGCTTGAAAATCGGTGTTTATTATCATTAAAAGATGAAAGGATCGTTGAAGACCTCAAGAAGATTATTGATAATATGATGTCATTCTGCAAGGAATTCGAGGAAAAGGCTGGCTATAAAAAAGATGAGCTCAAGAAGATAATCTCAAGATTTCACAGGGATACAAACCCAATCCTTTCCAAGAGTTACTGCATTAACAGGGCGAGGACATGGCCACAGGGCTATCAGGGAGATTACATGATCCTCGAGCATATATATAGGAATATACCCTGTTCTGAAGGGATCGGATATTATCTCGACTTATGGGCACTCAATACACCCCTTGGACACGCTGTAAGAAACAGGATAAAAAGGCTCGAGAATATATTAAAAAGAGAGATAACCAAGAGATATGAACCAAAGATTCTCAACATTGCCTGTGGCTCCTGCAGGGAGTTAATAGGGATTGTAAATGAGATTGATGAGAGGGATGCAAGATTAATATGCATTGATAATGACACTGATGCCCTCAACTTTGCAGAGATAAGACTTTCTAGCATAGGAATAAGCGATAGGATTGACTTCAGGAAATACAATGCCCTGAGGATGTTCGACGACGAAACTAATCTAATGGAATTTGGAAGGCAGGATATTATATATAGTGTTGGTTTCTTTGATTACCTCCCTGACGAATTCCTTATAAAACTCCTTTCTTCACTTTACAATCTCCTCGACCACGGTGGGATATTGATTGCTGCCTTCAAGGATGCTGCCCGTTACAGGTCACAGGAATATCACTGGATATTAAACTGGGACGGTTTCCTCCAGAGGAGAGAAGAAGACTTCAGGAACATCCTCTCACTTGCCGGAATCCCTAACAGCGCTATAAAGGAAGAAAGGGAGGAATCAGGGATAATTATCTTTTATACCATATCTAAATTATAAAATGAATGATGGTATCCTCTCAGGTAAGATAGCGATCATAACAGGAGGAACAAGGGGGATTGGCAGGGCAATTACCCTTGCACTTTGCAATGAGGGCGCTGACTGTGCCTTTACCTATGCATCAAGAAAGGACCTTGCTGAATCCTTAACAAAAGAGATAGAAGATATGGGAAGAAGGGTTATATCCGCACAGGTAGATGTTAGAGACTATGAAGGCACAAAGGACTTTGTGGATTCTGTCAAGGGGGCCTTCGGGAAGCTCGATATACTCATAAATAATGCCGGCATAACAAGAGACAAATCCCTGTTTATGATGTCAAGGGAGGAATGGGCTGAGGTGATAGATACAGACCTGACAGGTGTATTCAATATGACAAGGGCTTGCATCATTACCTTCCTGAAACAGAAAAGTGGTAATATTGTAAATATCTCCTCTTCCAGTGGACTCCATCCACTCCCTGGCCAGACAAATTATGCTGCTGCAAAGGCAGGCATTATCGGCTTCACAAAGGCCCTTGCAAAAGAGGTAGCACCTTATAACATAAGGGTAAACGCCATCGCTCCAGGCTTTGTTGAAACAGATATGACAGCCACACTAAGTGAGAATTATAAACAAAAACTTCTTAATACCATACCTGCAGGAAGATTCGGAAAACCCGAAGAGATTGCAAGGGTTGTATTATTTCTTTGCAGTGATGATTCAAGGTATCTAACGGGTCAGACTATTGAGATAGATGGTGGATTGAGCCTCCTTGGTTGATTATGGGCATTGTTATAACAGGCATAGGAGTTATTTCTCCAATCGGAATAGGGAGGGAAGATTTCTGGGATGCCCTCTTGATGGGCAAAAGTGGCTTCAAGAAGATTACCCTCTTTGATACATCTCCCTTCAAGGTTCATATCGGAGGAGAGGTGGACTTCGACCCTGCTGAATTCCTTGGTAAGAAAGGATTGAGAGATCTGGACCGAAGCACAAGGCTAATATGCTCTGCTGCTCGGCTGGCTATTGATGACAGTAAACTCAGTATCAATGAAGACAACACTCACACAATTGGCGTCTCCATCGGTTCAACCTTCGGTAGCCTCCACAGTATCTCACAGTTTGACAGGGCGGGTCTTATTGAGGGACCGAAATTCGTAAATCCATCCCACTTTCCCAATACTGTTATTAATTCTCCGGCAAGCCAGATATCAATAAGATTCTATATTAAGGGCTTCAATACAACCATATCTACAGGGTTCTGTGCGAGCCTCGATGCAATAGCCTATGCAGCTGATTTTATAAAAATGAAGAGGGCAGATGTTGTGCTTGCAGGTGGGGTTGAGGAACTATGTGAAGAGACCTTTATGGGTTTTCATAAGCTCGGCTGCCTGTCAGGCCTTGATGGTTCAGATCCAATTAGCTGTCCTTATGACAGGCGAAGAAATGGACTAATTCTTTCAGAAGGTGCAGCAGCAATCATTCTCGAGGAAGAAGAACATGCCCTCCAAAGGGGTGCCAATATCCTATGCATGCTTAAAGGATATGGAAATGCCTTTGACCCGGAGGCAGAAATCGGGTTCAATCATGAAGGTGAAGGGCTGAAAGAGGCTATTGAAATCGCCCTTAACAATGCCGCAATTGGACCAGAAGATATAGATTGTGTAATATCATGCGCCAATTCAACAAAGGGCCTTGACAGGATGGAGACAAAGGCTCTAAAGAAGGCCCTTGGAGGATTTGCTCGCAGGATACCCATGACATCTATTAAGTCCATGATAGGTGAGACCTATTCAGCATCAGGAGCCATTTCCCTGTCCGCTGCTACTGGAGTTCTTCAGACAGGACTTATACCGCCAACAATTAATTACGAAGAAAGTGATCCTGATTGTGACCTTAACTATGTCAATAAAGAGCCCCTAAAAAGGGATGTAAAAAATATATTAATAACCTCAGCAGATCCTTATGGTCAGAATGCAGCAATTATAATCGGAAGATACGAGCGATGAAAAACAGGGTTGTGATAACAGGTCTCGGCGTTATATCATCCATCGGGATTGGATGGAAAGATTTCTGGGACAGTCTTATTAATGGCAGGTCAGGCATAAGCCCTGTGAGCTCCTTTGATACATCAAATCACTTTACACATAATGGAGGAGAGATAAAGGATTTCAGACCAGAGGAGTTTATAAAAAAGGAATGCTTACAGTTTATGAATCGTTCAACTCAAATGGCTATAGCAGCAACAAAACTTGCAATACATGATGCAGGATTAAATCCTGAAAGTTTATCAAATTACAGGGTGGGTATTTCTCATGGCACTACATTAGGTGCTGCACAAACAATAGAAGATATAGATTTACTACTTATCAAAAATATAATTCCCAACAGAGAATTGTTTATTAAACTGCCAACCCATGCTCCACCAGCAATGATAGGAAAAGAATTTAAAATCCGAGGGCATAACTTCATGTTTTCAACAGCTTGTGCTGCTGGCAATTATGCAATAGGTTATGGGTTTGATTTAGTTAGAACTGGTAAAGTCGATATAGCAATCTCTGGGGCTGCTGATCCCTTCTCAAGAATCGAATATACTGGCTTCAATCAATTCAAGGCTGTTGCTCCGGAAAAGTGTCAACCCTTTGATAAGAATAGAAAAGGCATGATCTTAGCTGAAGCAGCAGGAATAGTGATTCTCGAATCCCTTGAAAATGCCCTTAGACGAAATGCACCAATCTATGCAGAGGTCCTTGGCTATGGTCTGAGTTGCGATGCCCATCATATGACAAGCTCTTCTATAGAAGGTATTGTAAGCTGTATGAGAAAGGCAATGTTAGAGGCAGGGATAAGACCCGAGGATGTTGATTATATCTCTGCCCACGGAACCGGGACCCCGACGAATGACAGAAATGAATGTGCAGCAATCAAAGAGGTTTTTGGAGACCGTTATAAATATATACCAGTAAGCTCCATCAAATCCATGCTCGGTCATACTATGGGCGCGGCCTCTGCCCTCGAGGCGATTGCCTGTGCCCTTACAGTAAAAAATGATATCATTCCACCCACTATAAATTTTGAAACCCCGGACCCGGAGTGTGACATCGACTGTGTGCCGAATAAGGCAAGACAACATATTGTTAATATCGCTCTGAATAATTCCTATGCCTTTGGCGGCAATAATGCATGTTTAGTTATAAAGAAGTTTATAATATAACTATGAAAGGAGGGCTCACACTTGGAAGAAAAGGCAATCGAGAAAGAAATCATATCAATAGTATCAGACATTACAGGATTTGAATCTGAGGAGATTAACCCTGATACAAATTTTACTAAAGACCTTGAGGTTGACTCTATTAAGGCTATCGAGATAACAGTAGCACTTGAGAAGAGATTTAAGATATCTGTAAGGGATGAAGATGTTCCTAAGATAACGACAGTAAGACAGGCTGTTGAACTTGTAAGCACTCTTCTAAAACAAAAAGATGTGAATCAGCTTAAATAAATAGCATGTTTTTTTACATTAAACTCTCTGCATCAAACCTGCAGGGAAAGAGAGTAATTTTTGACATAAGCTTAATAGTTTGATACATAGCTGTCCAAAATAAATTAAAATGTTATTTTTAAAAGGGCATAAGGCCTCAA
>DAISHO010000108.1:0-6631 GCA_036822495.1 Thermodesulfovibrionales bacterium | reverse complement strand
CAAGAGGTGTTGCTGTTGACAGGGAGGGAAGGGTATTTGTAGTAGATGCTGCCTTCTTTAATGTTCAGGTCTTTAACAGAGATGGCTTTCTTCTCATGTTCTTCGGAGGTGGTGGAACTGCTCCTGGAAAACTCGTGCTTCCTGCCGAGGTTGTTGTTGATTACGACAACATTGATTATTTCAGACAATATGCTGCACCTGATTTTGAACTTGAATATGTAGTGATAGTAACGAGCCAGTTCGGTGACAGGATGGTTAATGTTTATGGTTTTGGAAAGCAGAAAGGACTTAAGTATCTCACTGACCAGGAACTTCTTGAGCAGGTTAAGAAAAAGCAGCAGGAATTCTTTGAAAAGCAGAAGACCCCTGATTCTAAGGGAGATAATCAAGAATGAAGGCGAAATGCCCTGTTTTTGTTTTTATAATAATCCTGCTATCCTCATGTTCCGACCCTTGGCTGAGATATAAGATTCTTTCCACATTTTTTGATGGTGTACCCCTACCGATACACTCAGAAAAAAGGAGTGATACTAAAGAGACAGATGTCCTTGTCACAGAAAAAAGAGCTGTAACAAAACCAGCTGAGCACGGTCCATATGCAGCAAGGATGTGTTATGGATGTCATAAAAGGGATACTAATGAGCTTGTCATGCCTGTAGAAAAATTGTGTCTGACCTGTCATGAGATAGATATAAAGGATAAATGGGTCCATGGCCCCATATCTGCTGGGGGTTGTCGTGTCTGTCATATGCCTCACAGTTCGGGTTATAACTATATGCTTGTATCCGAGGCAAAGGAGTTCTGTCTTTACTGTCACAGAAAAGAAGATATTATGAAGAATCAGGTTCATTCTGCTGAATCGGGATGTCTTGATTGTCATGATGCCCATACAGGAAAGGATAGATTCCTTTTGAGGGATTGATATTACGGAAGATATGGAGAAGGGCAATCCTCTATATGAAGGTCTCAATTTTTATGGTATGCTTTCTTGTTATTATAACTTCAGATATCTATGGCCTTGACTTCTTCCCAAGGCTCTATGATTCAGAAGGTGAGATCGAGATAAATTTTTTATACGATAAAGAGCAAAACAAAACTGATGGCAGCGGCTTGGAGAGGAGGGATATATTTTTAAAAGAGAAGCTTACCCTTTATCTCAGGGGCTATATATACCATCCAAGATTCATTACCATCTATCTCAAGACCTCAGGAGGACTTAAACATGAGGACTTCAGGACAGACCGTGCAAGGTCATCCTGGTGGACCGCTTCATCCTTTGAGTACGAATGGAGAAATTTCATTCTTCCAGAACATCCATATAATCTTGAGATATTCTTAATAAGGAAAGAGCCCCTTTCAAGACAGGGACTTCTAAGAATCTCTCCAGCTGTAAGTACTATTGATGGGGCAAGGTTTAAATATGAAAAAAAGCCAATCTTTTTAAATATGCTCTATTCTGAGATTACAACAAGGCATGAAGATATAAGATATGATACAAGGCTCTTCAACAGTAGCCTGAGGTACTTTAAGGATTTCAGGGGTGGTAGAAATTTTTCCCTGGGAGGTTCTTATTTTAAGAGCGATTCCCTGCAAATTGGCTCAAGGGAGCAATATCAGGTTCAAAATGGCTTAGGTCTTAATTTTCTGAATCTCTATTCCTCTGCTTCCTTTGATAAATCAGGTCATGAAGATTATGGAAGACAGGACATAGATTCCTTTAACTGGACTGAAAGACTTTCCATCAGACTTCCATTGAATTTCTCCTCAGGCATATCATATATGTACACAAAAAATAAGATTGCCTCATCAGATAATAATTCCAGAACTTCTGAGATAGATAATGGTGCCTTCAGTCTCAACCATCAATTATTTTCAAGCCTTTCGTCTACCTATAGATTCAATTATCTCTCAACCTCTTCTAATGAAGATAAACCCTTTAAGGACTCAGAAATGGAGGTCAAGACTTATTCTCATTTCCTGAGTTCTAATTATACAAAATCTATCAGGATTGGGAGGTTGAATGCTGGTTTTAACTGGAGCTCATCTATTTCTGACAGAAAAGGTAGATTGTCTGTTATAAAAGAGGCCCATTCAGCACAGCCTGGTATAATAGGTAATGATGAGTTTGACCTGAATGAAAGGAATGCGATTCCTGAGTCTATAGATATCTATGTTGAAAACCCTGACAACAGGATACTTTACAGGCTTATAAGGGATGTCCATTTCTTAATTATCCCTATTGGTGATATCGTCAGGATAAGGATTATTGACCTTCCTTCAGGGGCATGGAGCTCTGATCCTAATATAATTACCTATAATTTTTTTGTGTCCTATGAATCAGAGGATATAGGTGCGGAATTGAAGACTGAAGGATTTGGTTATTATCTCAGGTTAGACTTATATGATAATCTCTTTTCTCCTTATTATACCCATCAACAATTCAGGACCTCTCTTGTTTCAGGCAGATATGAAGGACGATTACCCGATACAGATATAGATGTCGTAGGTTTTCAAATCACAAAAAGGCCTTATTTTTTTACAGCCCAGTTCCAGAAAGTGAGCTCTAACCTTAATCCCTCAGACAATATAAGGGCAGAGGGGAAATATGTGACAGATATTGGTTCAACCGCTAATATAACTTCAAAGCTTTTTTATTCAAAGACATGGTATTTTAAGGGTTATATGCTGCCAGAGGAATTCACTGAAACAGTGAAGGGATTTGGAGTAGATTTAAGAAAGAGATTTGGAGGCAACCTCCTTTTCCTTGGTGGACTGAAATACTCAAGAAGGGATTCGAGGTCAGATTCTGATGCCTTTTCTATAAATTCCTCTGTAATCTTCAGGGCGGGTAGATTTGAGATGGCAGGAGGGGTAAATATTCAATGGTATAAAACAGAATCTCAGTCAAGGGACACCAGGAGGTTTTCAGAACTTCTTTATGTAAATTTAAAAAGAAGATTTTGAGGAGGATATTATATGAAAATAGTATTTCTTCTGGTTGTATCAATTTTTGCGTTTAATCTGAAGATTCCACATGTCTATTCAGTAGATGACCCTTCAAGGATAATTATTGCAGAGGTGAATAGCCACCCTCTTTATCTTGATTCTCTGTTGAGGGTTCTTAACAGGAGCATGGAAGATAAAACAGACAATAAAAAACGCATAACGGATCTCCTTGATGAGCTCATATATGAGGAGCTTGCCTTCCAGAAGGCAAAGGAAAGGGGACTGAGAGCTGACGAAAGGAGTATCAATAATGCATTGATTGAACTCAAGATGAATCTTGGAGAAAAAGGATTTGAGGATTATATGAAGAAAAACAATCTATCTGAAGAGAAACTCAGATACCTGATAGAGAGAAAAATCCTGATAGAGATGCTTTATGCTGAAGAGGTCATAAAGAAGGTCATTATATCTGAAGAAGATATTATCAAGGAATATGAAATTCAGAAAAAGAGATTCAGGTTGCCAGAAAGGATTATTGTTGTTGATGTCAAATTTCTTCTTAAGCCTGATGCAACAGATTCCATTGAAAAGGCACTTGCTCTTCGCCATAAAATTATTAATGAGCTTAATGGTGATGTATGGAGGCTTATACAGGATGGTACATTCATCGTGAGTCAGATAAGATTAAATAAAGAGAAACAAAAGGAACTTTACGATGTGGCCAGGGGTCTTAAGATGGGGGAGATATCAGATATTATCAAGGTATCTGATGGCATTCATATTATAAAGCTTATTGAACATGAGGAAGAGAGATATCCCACCCTTGATGAAATGAGGTTCTACCTCGAGGGTCAGCTCTATCCATCTGCTGTAGAGAAAAGAGAGAAGGAATGGAGGGAGGAGCTCAGGAAAGGTGCATCTATAAAGGTATATGAAGAGAATCTGATAAAGGATTGAGATGAAGGTTATCTTCATTTTTTTGATTTTAATTGCCTCATGCACTCCGAAATGGGAGCTCCGACAGGAATTCCCTCTCTCACGACATGTCTGGCAACATCAGTCAGGTGAGATTATCTATGAGATGAGTTTGCATGGATTTTACGAAAAGAATTTCACACTTGGGTCAATCTTTACAGGAAAAAGGGAATTCAGATTCATTAGACCCATCTCCTTTGCCACGGGAGATGATAGAAGGATTGCTGTTTCTGATACAGGATGCCAGTGTGTACATCTTTTTATTCCTGAAGGGAGTAGATATATCCAGATATTCATGACTGATTCAGGGAGGTTGGTTTCTCCGGTTGGGGTTATCTTTGATAAGAATAACAGGCTATTTGTGGCTGATTCTGTCCTTGGAAAGGTCTTAATATACGATATAAATGGCAGATTCTCTGGTGAGATTGGAGGATTTAAGAGACCAACTGGCCTTGGCTATGACAAGAAATACGATATTATCTATGTGGTTGATACCCTTGAGAACAGGGTTTGTGCCATTAATAGAGAAGGGGAAAAGATATATTCTTTCGGCAAGAGAGGAGAGTCACCCGGAGAATTTAACTTCCCAACCCACATAACAGTATCAGACCTTATATATATTGTTGATGCAATGAACTTCAGGGTACAGGTCTTTGATAAGGATGGAAGGGTTCATTATTCATTCGGTCACCACGGAAATGGTTCGGGCGATTTTGCCATGCCCAAAGGGATAGCTGTTGATAGAGACGGTATTATCTATGTTGTGGACTCCCTTTTTGACAATATCCAGCTCTTCAATGAAAAAGGGGAATTTCTCCTTACCCTTGGGGCAAGAGGAACAGGAGAGGCAGAATTCTGGCTCCCTTCATGCCTTTTTATGGATGGTCTTGAAAGGTTATATATCTGTGATACCTATAACAACAGGATACAGATATTCAGATTGGTGAGAAAGACAAGATGATTATTATCATTCAATTGATAATTATTCTTTTTTCATCTACTGCTGTCTTTTCTGCCTCCAATATTGTTAACACAAGACATAATCTTTCTGTTTCAGGTCCTGGAGAGATAAAGGCTGTTTCTGAGACGAGGATATGTGTATTCTGTCATACACCTCATAATGCTAAACCTCTCACCCCGCTATGGAACAGGGAACTTGAACCTGTAAATTACGATGTATACGCCAGCAGCACCATGAAGGCAGTACCATCCCAGCCATCTGGCCCTTCAAGGCTCTGTCTCAGCTGCCATGATGGTATCATTGCCATTGGGAATGTTATCAGGCCTGCGGGAGGGATACAGGTTTATGGAGAGATTACACCTGATAGGAGGTCTTACATAGGTACAGACCTTTCTGATGACCATCCTGTATCATTTTCTTACTTTGACTCGATTTCTAATCCAGGGATTATACCCTCTCCACCTCCTGAGCTCACCTTTTATGGATTTCAATATAATATCCACTGTTCAACCTGTCATGATCCCCACATGGATGATTATGGAAAGTTCCTTGTTATTGACAACAGATATTCTGAACTATGCAGGAAGTGCCATTTCGTTGATGGCTGGGAGACCTCTATTCACAGAACCTCCAATGCCACATGGAATGGAATTGAGCCTGCTCCATGGCCAAAGACAGGTCCAGGGACAGTCTTTGGATGGCAGACTGTTGCTGAAAATGGATGTGAAAACTGCCACACACCCCACTCTGCAGAAGGAAAAGAGAGGCTCCTTTATCATCTTGAAGAGGAAAGGAACTGCTATAAGTGTCATAACGGAAATGTGGCTAAAAAAGACATATATTCACAGTTTCAGAAGTCTTCAAGGCATCCTGTTGAAAACACGACCATATCAATTACAGCCTCCTTCCATGAGCCAGAGGAGACCATTCCCTTGTGGGGCCATGTGGAATGTGTAGATTGCCACAATCCCCATTCAGTAAATGAAATGACTGCTGAGCCACCTTATGCAGGTGGAGGACTCAATAAGGTAACAGGGGTCGACCAGAATGGGGCACCAGTATCCTCTGTTAACTATGAATATGAGGTCTGTTATAAATGCCATGGAGATTCCAGTGCTTCTATTCCCTATGTGCCAAGGGTAATAAATACCATTAATACAAGAGTCGAATTCTCTCCGTCCAATCCCTCTTATCATCCTGTGGTCTCATCTGGGAAGAATTCAGATGTGCCAAGCATACCGAGTGCCTACAGGCCTGACCTTACAGTAACAAGTATAATCAGATGCACTGACTGCCATCAGGGCGAGGAGTCTCCTGATGCTGGTGGCAGAGGTCCCAGAGGACCCCATGGCTCTATATACAGGCCATTACTTATGGAGAATTATGAGACCGATGACGGCACAGGTGAGTCCCAGCATAGTTATGCCCTGTGTTATAGATGTCATAACAGGGATAGTATCCTCAGGGATGATAGTTTTCAGAAAAATGGGGCTGGAAGAGGAGGGCATAGTGGTCATTTAACATCAGGAGCTACATGCGCAGCATGTCACGATCCTCATGGCATTCAGGATATCCCTGGTTCAGGTGACCACACCCATCTTATAAATTTCGATACACGGGTGGTTACACCTGCTGAAGGAAATCTTTATCCTCTTTTTATTGATTATGGTAATCGTTCTGGTTCATGTGTTCTTATCTGTCATGGAAGGATACATAAAGAGGCAGATTCAAGATATCCCTGATTTCAGT
>DAISHO010000107.1:0-6644 GCA_036822495.1 Thermodesulfovibrionales bacterium | reverse complement strand
CTTTAGGCTATAGGCTTTAGGCGTTAGGCTTCAGGATATAAGATAGGCTATAGGCTTCAGGCGATAGGAAATAAATAAATAAAAATATCCCTGTCGCCTATAGCCTGTAGCCTACCATAGCCTGTTCTTTGGCCTCATGCCCTTTTAAGATTTACTTTGGACAGGTGTGGTTCAATGAAAAATAAATTTTACCTCGACACCAAAGGCACTAAAAAATAGAAAGTGCGGAAGTTAGCAAGCCCTCCGCACTAATTTAGGAGGTATTATATGGAAATCCTTGATCTAAAAAAACTGATAAAATTCTATCCTGACAGGATCTCCAGGGAGATGCTTTCAGACAAACCAGAGATGAGGATTGCCCTCATGTGTCTTGAAAAAGGGCAGAAGCTTGAACCCCACAAAGCGCCTCTCAGACTGCTCATGTATGTAGTTGAAGGTAAAGGCACATTTACAGTTGGCGAGCAAAGGATTATCGCTGATGAAAAGACCTGTATCCTCTGCGAACCCATGGTGCCCCATGGATTTGAGGCAAACCTCGGAGAAAGACTCGTGGTCATGGCAGTTGTAACACCTGTAGAATAAATACCTACAGTTATCAGTCAGAAGTCACCAAGCCTGAAGCTAATAGCCTGATTTGTGTTAAACTAATCATAGGCTTCAGTGAAATAGGCTTAAGGCTGAAATTAGAGCAGTAGCGCAGCAGAGCAGCAGGATATTGTGAAAGAAATTATTCCTTTAAAAAACTACTGCTCTACTGGTTTGCTGCTCTGTTGTATGAAGGGAATTTCAGCCTATTTGTAGCCTAATCTGGGAGCGTCAGGGGTTCTGGTGTCCCCCCTGGACTTCAAATCCAGTGTTCCCTGCCACAAGCGGGGAAGGTGGGTTCGATTCCCATACGCTCCCGCCATATAAGGCTTATGGCTGAAGATCAGGCTAAGGTTGAAGATAGAGCTGCAGATTGAACAATCTTGAACTTCTGACAGGGGGTAGAAGATGAAAAGATTACTTTTAAATGTCCAGAAGGAATTCTGTGAGGAGTGCGCTCTTGCCTTGAGAAGATTCATTGGTAAGATGGAAGGAGTTAAAGAAATAACTACAGAAAATGGCATGATAGAGATTAAATTTGATGACTCCCTTATTAATAAGGATAGGCTTTTACAGATCACAAAAGAGAGCATAGAAAAGCTCGGGTACAGGCTCCTTGACTAATAGGGTGTCAAAAGTAACAGTTTGTGAATTAAGTAATTATGACGACATCTCTCGATTGTCTTCCCTGTTTTTTGAAACAGACTGTCCTTGCCTTAAGACTTTCTGGTGCTAATCAACAGATCCAGAAAGATGTCCTTATTGCTGTTAGTGAGGAGATCAAGAAGACAGATTTTTCAAAGCCTCCTGCATGGACTACAACATTCATTCACAGGGCAATCAGGAAGACCCTCGGAATTGATCCCTTCAAAGAAGTTAAATCAAGATACAATCAGATAGCCCTTTCTCTTTACCCTGAACTAAAAGAACTTGTAGATAAAAGTCCTGATCCCCTCTGGACTGCCACACGGCTTGCTATTGCTGGAAATGTAATAGATTTCGGAATCTACAGTTCTGTTGATATTGATGGTACTATAAGAAAGGCCTTAAAGGGAGATATTGCTGTTGACCACTTTGAGCATTTCAAAGAGGCCTTAATAACTCAAAAAAAGGTCCTTTATCTCCTTGACAATGCCGGAGAGATAGTCTTTGACAGGCTTCTAATAGAAATCCTTAAAGAGATGGGCGTTGAGGTAATAGCTGTTGTCAAAGGTAGTCCTGTACTGAATGACTGTACTCAGGTAGATGCACATGAAACCTCTCTTGATAAAATAATAGAAGTTATCACCAATGGTTCCGATTCCATTGGAACAATACTTGAGTTTACTTCAGAGGGTTTTAGAAAGACCTTTTCTGAGGCCTCTCTTATTATAAGCAAAGGGCAGGGGAACTTTGAGACCCTGAGCAGTTATATCAATCAGCAATCTTTGCCTATCCCAGTATCAGGGCGCAATACAACAGAGATTACCCCAAAAAAGGTCTTTTACTTATTTCAATCTAAATGTGAGGTTATCTCGAGGAAACTCGGACTGCCTGTGGGCTCTATGCTTCTCTCCTCCTGTGAGATCTCTCCCTAAAACCTCTGGAACCCTTCTGGGGCTGGCGGGGTTTTGCCTTATCCACTACCAGGTTCCTGTCCATAAAATTACTCCCATTAAACATCTGGATGGCCTTGTCAGCATCTGACGGCGTAGCCATCTCCACGAACCCAAAACCCTTTGACCTTCCCGTTGCCGGGTCTTTCACGAGCTTTGCAGAAAGGACCTCTCCTGCCTTTCCAAAAAGGTCTCTGAGGTCATCCTCTGAAGCCCTGAAAGAGACATTGCCTACGAACAACTTGTTACTCACCTGTACTTCCTCCTGAAAAATAAAAATCCCAGGGCAATGCCCTGGTGCAAAAGCCTATTTTCAATTTCACCCCAACTCTTATACAATAACTATGATAGAAAGCACACATAATTGTCAAGTCTTTTAACTTATGGAAATCATCAGGATAAAAGATACAGGCATGGAATATGCTATAAAAAGAGCCTCAGAGGTTATCAGGCAGGGAGGTATAATGGCTTATCCCACTGATACTGTCTACGGACTTGGCGTTATTTATAATAATGAAGAGGCACTAAAAAGGCTGATAGAACTTAAGGGAAGACCCTCAACAAAAGGACTTTTACTCATAACAGGAAGTGTAGAATCACTGCATCTGATAGTTGAGAAAATACCAGAGGAGATTTCTGATATAATTCGAAGATACTGGCCAGGGCCATTGACTATAATTTTTAAGGCAAGGGATAGCCTATCAGAATATATTACAGGCGGATCAGGCAGGGTAGCCATAAGGATACCCGGTGCATCCTTTGCCCTCGAGTTTGTTAAAAGAACAGGTCTTATCATAACCTCTACAAGTGCTAATCCATTGAATAAACCACCTGGAAATGATATAGAGGAGATTATAAACTATTTTCCCAAAGGTCTTGATTTGATTATAGATGGTGGAAGGCTTTACGGGAAACCATCCACTATTATAGAGATAAAGGGTGGAAGGATTAAGGTTTTGAGAAAAGGAGCAATTGCAATAGAGGGGAAGTAAAGGTATAATATTACAGCTTTGAATATGGGCAAACCTATGTATTCACCCTAATTTGTATCATTATTAGAGCAGACACACAGGTCTGCCCCTACAGACTGTTACAGAAACTCTATACTCGAAAAGGAGGTAAATGTTGCATATAGGTGTGATTGGTACAGGCTATGTAGGACTTGTCACAGGTGCCTGCTTTGCAGAATTTGGGGTATATGTTACCTGTGTTGATAAAGACCCTTCCAAGATAGACCTTCTGAAAAAGGGGATAGTGCCCTTCTTTGAACCAGGGCTTGAGAGTATTGTAAATAAAAATCTCAAGAATGGAAGACTCCGCTTTTCAACTGATATTGCTGATGCAGTAAGAGATACCCTTGTAATCTTCATAGCGGTTGGTACTCCTCCAAGAGGAGATGGTTCAGCCGATCTTAGCTATGTAGAAGATGTTGCGAGGCAGATAGCCCAACATATGAATGGCTACAAGGTGATAGTAACAAAAAGTACTGTGCCTGTTGGCACAGGAGAAAGACTCAAAAAGATCATATCAGAGAATCT
Source organism: Thermodesulfovibrionales bacterium (assembly GCA_036822495.1). Taxonomy (GTDB): domain Bacteria; phylum Nitrospirota; class Thermodesulfovibrionia; order Thermodesulfovibrionales; family CALJEL01; genus CALJEL01. The sequence continues at coordinate 2,926 of DAISHO010000107.1, read as the reverse complement.
TAAAGAGAATCATCATTTTGACATTGCATCAAATCCAGAATTTCTCAGAGAAGGTTCAGCAATAGAGGACTTTATGAGGCCAAACAGGGTAATTATAGGTGCAGAAAGTCCTGAGGCAATAGCCATATTGAAAGACCTCTACAGACCTCTTTATCTAATAGAAACACCATTTGTAATAACAAATATCGAGACAGCAGAGCTGATTAAATATGCCTCAAATTCCTTCCTTGCTGTAAAGATATCGTTTATTAATGAGATTGCCAATCTATGTGAAAAGGTAGGAGCTGATGTACATATGGTTGCAAAGGGCATGGGGCTCGATCAGAGGATAGGTTCTAAATTTCTCCACCCCGGTCCGGGTTATGGCGGTTCATGCTTTCCAAAGGATACCCTTGCTCTGATAAGACTTGCTGAGGAGCACGGAGAAGAATTGAATATTGTGCGTGCTGCTGTAGATGTGAATATTAAACAGAGAGAGCGCATGATTAAAAAGATAACCTCTTCAATGGGTGACCTTAAAGGGAAGTCTATCGCTATCCTCGGCCTTTCATTCAAGCCAAATACAAATGATATAAGAGAAGCTCCTTCTATCTATATAATAAAGGAACTTAAAAGACTTGGCGCTATCATAAAAACCTATGATCCTGCTGCCATGAATGACATGAAAGCACTCTTTCCCGAGATTATCTATACAAATGATCCCTATGAGGCTTCAACCGAAGCAGATGCTATTGTTATAGTAACAGAATGGAATGAGTTCAGAAACCTTGACCTTGAAAGAATTAAATTACTTATGAGGGACAGATATTTCTTTGACCTCAGGAATATCTATGAACCTGCAAAGATGAGACAACTCGGTTTTATATACCATTCTGTGGGGAGAAGTTAATACTTTGTGACGAGGTAACAGCATGGAAGCTCTTTTCAGGCTTGACATCAAAACCTTGAGCAACCTTCTTCTTAAAAAGGAGATAAGGCCAGTGGAGGTTGTTGAATCTGTGTTTAAGCAGATTGAAAAGGCAGAACCTTCTGTAAAGGCATATATAACCCTCACATCCGACGAGGCTATAAAACAGGCTCATCTGGCTGAAGGACTTATTAGTGAAGGAAAAGCCACAATCCTTACTGGTATCCCCTTTGCAATAAAGGACAATATTTGTACAAGGGGAATCCGCACCACATGCGCTTCAAGAATCCTTGAAAACTTTATCCCTCCATATGAAAGTACTGTGACAGAGCGCCTCAAAGACTCGGGTTATATCCTGCTTGGCAAGACAAACATGGATGAATTTGCCATGGGTTCATCAACAGAAAATTCTGCATTTTTTACAACAAGAAATCCATGGGATTTCATGAGGATACCGGGTGGTAGCAGTGGCGGTTCTGCTGCAGCAGTAGCAGCCGATGAATGTATTGCAAGCCTTGGTTCTGACACAGGAGGCTCCATAAGACAGCCTGCAGCCTTATGCGGTGTGGTGGGTCTCAAACCAACCTATGGAGCTGTGTCAAGATATGGACTCATTGCCTTTGCCTCATCCCTTGATCAGATAGGTCCTATAACTAAAACCGTATGGGATTCAGCTGCTATCATGACTTATATAGCAGGTCATGACCCAAGGGATTCCACATCAGCACCTTACCCACCAAAAGACTACACAGCCCGTATCGACAGAGACATAAAGGGGGTTAAGATTGGTATTCCTGAAGAGTATTTTATTGAAGGGATGGATATGGAGGTAAGGGATGCTGTTCTTGAGGCAGTAAGACTTCTTAACTCAATGGGGGCTGAGATAATAAATATCTCCCTTCCCCACACTGGTTATGCTGTGGCTACATACTATATCCTTGCCACATCAGAGGCCTCATCCAATCTTGCAAGGTATGACGGGGTAAAATATGGTCTGAGGATTGAAGGTGAAAATCTTATAGATATGTATATGAAGACTCGTTCAAAGGGTTTTGGAGATGAGGTAAAGAGAAGGATAATGCTCGGAACCTATGCCCTCTCGTCAGGATATTACGAGGCTTATTATAAAAAAGCACAGCAGGTAAGAACCCTTATAAAGAGAGATTTCGATGAAGCCTTTCAAAAGGTAGATGTAATTATTACTCCCACATCTCCAACACCAGCATTCAAGATAGGCGAAAAGGTATCGGATCCTCTTCAGATGTATCTCAGCGATATATTCACGATCTCTGTAAATCTTGCGGGTGTGCCAGCCATCTCAATTCCCTGTGGGTTCAGTTCAGATAACCTGCCAATCGGTCTTCAGATTATAGGAAGACCTTTTGAAGAAGAGACTATACTTAATATAGCCTATTGCTACGAACAATCAACAGAATGGCATAAAAGAAAACCACCTGTAGGCTGAAGCCAACAGGGACATAGGAATTGCCCCTATTTTCTTAATCCTAATATTCAGGACTTCTTAGATGTCACGGCGTAGAAGTTTGAGTAAACAGGACTTAGGTCTTTTGACTTGCACTTTGGACAGGTAATTTCAGCCTTCTCCCTTTCTTTGATTGACATGGTAATTGAAAAGACCTCACCACACTTATTACACTTAAACTCATACACAGGCATACCAACACCTCCTGTGTAAATTAATAGGATAAGGCCTTCAGCCTTAAGCCTGTTTATGGCGGAGAGGGAGGGATTCGAACCCCCGGTAGGGTGCAACCCTACAGCGATTTTCAAGACCGCCGCCTTAAACCACTCGGCCACCTCTCCGTCATTAACTTCAGCCTTTCAGGTTTTATTATAACATAACTCCCCCCTTACCCCCTCTTACCTTAAGAGGGGGAATTAAAGAGGGAGTTCAGCCTGTTGTTGACTCTATCTCTCGTAATCCATTAAGTTATTACTATGGGTCATAGCTGTCCAAAATAAATTAAAATGTTATTTTCAAAAGGGCATAAGGCCTCA
>DAISHO010000106.1:0-6646 GCA_036822495.1 Thermodesulfovibrionales bacterium | reverse complement strand
GAGACTTTGTAGTATTCTCTTTAAAGAATAAAAAGGTAGATGTTTTCTTTCAAGTGAATAATAATCCAAAGATAGGCATGAGGGTCTATGCTGTTGGGAATGCCCTTGGTGAGGGGATAGTGGTGAGAGATGGTCTTTATACATCAGATACACCAGAAGAGGAAGAAGGTCAATGGAAGTGGATGCGTTTTTCTGCTGCTGCCTCTCCAGGAAATAGTGGTGGTCCATTGCTTGATAGTGAAGGTAATGTAGTTGGATTGGTACTGGGAAAATCCGAAAATGAGAATTTAAATTATGCCCTTCCTATTGGAGAGATCCTCAGGGCAGAAAACAACAAGGCTACCTGTAATAGAAAGGTGAAGTACATTCTTGATAATATGGATATAACCGAGATTGATACATTTAAAAAAGAAATTAGCCTTCCAAAGAGTTATGATGAGCTTAACCATACTCTAATTACAAGCTTTAGAGAATTTTCCAGGGAATTGCTTAATAAGTTTCTAACAAAAAACAAAGAATCTATATTCCCTTACAGCAATAATTCCTCATCTCTTCTTCATAGCATATATTCAGCAGTGTTTCCTCATATCATAATAAAAGCCGACGATGGCAACTGGGATGCCTTTTATCCATCCGAGATTAAGCGGGCTGAACTGGGAAATAATGGTTACCTCCGTTATGGAGGAATGATAAATACGCTCTTTCTGTATTTGCGAAAACCGGATGATATAACTCCCGACAAATTCTATAATGATTCAAAACTATTCATGGATCTTGTCCTGAAGGGTATTTATTTATACAGAGCAGTAGGAGGAGAAAAGGTTAAGATTACCTCCTTTGGAAAGGCAGCCGAGGAATATACATTTAAAGATTCTTTCGGAAGAAAATGGATTGTCAGGATATGGAACCTTGAGTATTCAGATGAAAGGGTAGTAGTCTTTTTACTACCTGTTCCTGGAGGATTTGCTGGTATGTTAAAGATTGGGCAGACAGAACTTATTAATGGGGGGTATATTCCTGATATGAAGGTTATTGCTAATTTTATATATATATCTTATTATGGAACTCTTGAACAGTGGTCAGAATTTCTTAGATTGAAGGAGATATTACCAGACATATTTTCTCAGATTAATATTACATTTTCTTATGGTAAGTCCTTTGCCTATAAATCCAACAGACTTACATTTTCTTATTCTGATGATATGATGAGTATAACCAAAAAGAGTGACCTTAAACTCCTTACAAGTTATTTTAAAGAAAAGGGAAGGGTTATATGGGATGTTGCCGGTATTGTAGCTGGAGAGGATATTAATAGAAGCACGGCAATTGGTATTTTTAGGAAAACCCAACCTGCCCCTGAAGTAAATGACTCATTCCATAGTGAGTGGGATAGTCTTATAAATAAAAAATTCCCCTACAACCGTTCATCATTTTTTAAGGAAGGGATTACAGCTATCAAAACTGTTCATTCTGAACCTGGAATATCTTCTGATGCCTCTATCCTATATGCCGTCTCCTATGAGAGAGAAGGGAACATAGAAGACAGGATAATGCTGGAAGGAATAGAGAGATTTGATAAACAGATAAAGGTTTATGAGAAATAATTAGATAGCGAAATAAATTCTATTGACAGATATTGAATCCTTCTGATAGACTTTTTTTATTTAAAAGACAGAGAACAATTTTTTCCTATCTCTTGCTTATAGCTTATTATTTACATGATTTAAGGTCGGAGGTATTCATGTTTCCCATCCACAGACCGAGGAGACTCAGGTCGAATGAGACAATAAGGAGAATGGTTAGAGAGACCAATCTTCAGATTGATGATCTCATCTATCCCCTTTTTGTTATTGCAGGCAGGGGGATAAAGAATGAGATTCCCTCTATGCCAGGCTGTTATCAGGAATCAGTTGATGAGGTTGTGAAGTCTGCAAAGGAGGTTTATGACCTTGATATCCCTGCTGTGATACTCTTTGGTATCCCTGAACACAAGGATGAGATGGCCACCCATGCCTATAAAGAAGATGGTGTTATCCAGCAGGCAATAAAGGCTATAAAGGATAAGGTGCCTGAATTATACATAATTACAGATATCTGTCTCTGCGAATATACAAGCCACGGTCATTGCGGTATTGTTAAAGGCAATGAGATATTAAATGACCCGACCCTTGAGCTCCTTCAAAAAGAGGCCCTTTCTCATGCAAGGGCTGGTGCTGATATGGTTGCACCCTCAGACATGATGGATGGCAGGGTGAAGGCCATAAGGGAGGCCCTTGATAGAGAGGGATTCAGTCATATTCCAATAATGAGTTATGCAGCAAAATATGCCTCTGCCTTTTATGGACCATTCAGAGAGGCTGCTCAGTCAGCACCACAGTTTGGCGACAGAAGGTCGTACCAGATGGATCCACCTAACAGGAGGGAGGCCCTGAGGGAGGTAAGGCTTGACATAGAGGAGGGTGCAGATATTGTTATGGTTAAACCTGCCCTTTCTTATCTTGACATAATCTCTGATGTAAAAAATAAATTTGACCTCCCTGTTGCAGCCTACAATGTAAGCGGTGAATACAGCCTTGTTAAGGCAGCAGCCCTTAGAGGCTGGATTGATGAGAAACGCATTGTCCTTGAGATTCTCACATCCATAAAAAGGGCTGGTGCTGATCTCATACTCACATATCATGCAAAGGATGTGGCAAGATGGTTGAGAAGGTAAAAACTCGCATATCTATGGAGGCCTGCACACTTGAGCAATTCCTTTCGGATAGACTCAAGAGGTACATAAAGGATCTGACCCGCCTTGAGAGGTCAAATCTATATGAAACAGTTATGAATGAGATTGAAAAGGCCCTTATCAAGTTAGTCCTTGAGGCTACGGAGGGCAACCAGGTGAGGGCTGCAAAGACCCTTGGTATTAGTAGAAATACCTTAAGGGATAAGATGAGGCAGTATAGGATCTGTAATTCCACTGGTTCTACACCTGATAAGTCGGGAAAGAAAAAGAAGGGTTAATGAATTAACACTCTTCATTCAGCACTTCTTCACTACTTTATCTTGGCGATATCTAAATGATAAACTAAGAAAATGGCAAGGATTATATCAATCAATATAAGCGAGAAAAAGGGTACAAGGAAGAGACCTGTAATGGAGGCAGTGATAAATGAAGACTTCGGAATCGTAGGTGATGCCCATGGAGGAGCCTGGCACAGGCAGATAAGTCTCCTCGGGATTGAAAGCATAGAGAAGATGCGTCAGAAGGGTCTTCAGGTGAATCCGGGTGATTTTGCTGAAAATATAACTACAGAAGGAATAGACCTTTTAAGCCTTCCGATTGGGACAAAACTAAAGATTGGCCCTGTCCTTGCTGAAGTAACACAGATAGGTAAGGAATGTCATACGAGGTGTGCTATTTACAGACAGGCTGGTGACTGTGTAATGCCAAGAGAGGGGATTTTTGTGAAGGTCCTCAAAGGTGGAATAATAAAGACAGGTGATGAGATAGAGATAGCAGGATGAAGAGGATACGAATCGGGATACTTACAATGAGTGATAAGGGTTCAAGAGGCGAGAGGATTGACGAGAGCGGTAGTTTGATAAAGGAGATTATAACTGAACTCGGAGATGTTGTGGTCTACGAGGTTATCCCTGACGAAAAGGAATTGATTAAAAAAAAACTTATAGAATATTCAGAGAAGGTTGACCTGATTCTTACCACAGGTGGTACAGGCCTTTCACCAAGGGATGTAACACCAGAGGCTACAATGGAGGTTATTGACAGGTTGATCCCGGGAATTGGAGAGGCCATGAGGTATGAAGGTTTAAAGAAGACTCCGAGGGCAATGCTTTCAAGGGCAGTTGCCGGGGTAAGAGGAAAAACCCTTATAATAAATCTCCCTGGAAGTCCAAGGGCAGTAAGGGAGAACCTTAAGGTTATCCTTTCTGTAATACCCCATGCAATTGAGAAGATTCAGGGTGATCCATCGGAGTGTGCCTTATGAAGGATGTCTCTTTTGGCCTTGCTTTTCTTGCCGGTGTTGTCTCATTTTTAAGCCCCTGTGTTATGCCCCTGATTCCTTCTTACATCTCCTACATTACAGGAATCTCCTTTAAAGACCTTACTGAATCAACAGATAGAGGAAAGATAAGAAAGACGACCTTTATAAATTCCTTACTCTTTGTTGCTGGTTTTTCTTTTATCTTTATCCTTCTCGGTGCCTCCTCTTCAACTATTGGAAGATTGTTCTTTGAGTACCGGGACATTGTAAGGATAGCAGGAGGCATTTTGATAATACTCTTTGGTCTCTTTGTTGCGGGAATCCTTAACCTCAATTTCCTTATGAGGGAGCGGAGGTTTGAGCTCAGAGACAGACCAGCGGGCCTCGTGGGTTCCTTTTTAATAGGCATGACCTTTGGTGCTGGCTGGACACCCTGTATTGGTCCTATCCTTGGGAGCATCCTTATTTATGCATCAACAAAGGACTCGGTGTTTTACGGTATGGGTCTCCTCGGCACCTATTCCCTTGGCCTTGGTCTGCCTTTTATACTTTCAGCCATTGCAATAAATTCCTTCTTAAGTAGTATGAAGAGGCTCCAGAGATATATGAGGTATGTGATGCTCCTGAGCGGGCTCATACTTATAGCCTTTGGAGTAATGCTCCTCACAAATTCCATTGGTTTTATATCCCGGTATATGCCCGACATAGGAATTAAGTTATAAGCTGGTGGCTTAGGTAACAGTTTATGTTTCTCAAAACCTTCATCCCTATATTTGTTGCTATAGACATCTTTGCTGTCCTTGGTGTATTTCTCAGTCTCACAGAAGGCGTTTCAAGGTCTGAGAGGAATTCTATTATAAGAAAGTCTGTTATTACTGCCTTTTTAACAGGTATAATCTTTCTATTTGTTGGAAGATGGATATTCTTACTTCTTGGGATTACTGTAAATGACTTTAAGATTGCAGGAGGTATCCTTTTACTTGTAATTGCTGTATCAGAGATTACGAGACACAGGGAAAAGCGTGAGCATTCTTCCATGACTGGTGTGGTGCCGATAGGCGTGCCCCTTATAGTTGGTCCGGCGGTGCTGACGACCCTTCTTATGCTTGTTGAACAATACGGGCTCCTGAACACAGTCTTTTCATTTGTGCTCAATCTCTTTATTGTATGGATCTCCTTCAGGGGAGCTCAAAAGATTGTAAGATTTTTTGGTAGAGAGGGTATTCTTGCCTTTTCAAAGATAATGGCAATTCTTCTTGGAGCAATCGGAGTTATGATGATAAGGATTGGTATTGTCAATCTGCTCTTCCCGCATTGACTTTATTTGACTCTCCCTCTTTTAGCCTGATATACTTTATTCAGCTAAAAATATGCCTGTAATAAAGGATATCTCAACAAGATGAGTCTTGTAGGAAGGCTTGAAGACCTTGCCCTTTCTGACATCTTCCAGATACTCAGTATCGGTAAAAAGACAGGTACCCTTCTTATCAGGGGAAGAAATAAGAATGCCTTTGTGGTTTTTAAGAATGGTCTTGTGGTAAGGGCAGAGGCTGATACCCTTGGCACAACTCTTGGTGATGACCTTCTCAGGGAGGGATTTGTGAGCCAGTCCATTCTCAATCTTGCTCTGGAGACAAGGAGGCTTCTTCCCGAAAAATCCATTGGTGATATCCTCTTTGACCTTGGCGCAATAAAGAAGGATGTCCTTGATAGAATAACAAAAAAGAGGATTGAGAAGGTTGTCTTTGAACTTATGCAATGGCAGGATGGAGATTTTGAGTTTGAACTTGATGTCCTCTCTCTTGAGTCTGTTGCATCTTATATGGATACAGGATGGGAAATTTCGAAAGGTCTGAGTCCAGAGTATCTCCTGATGGAGGGTGCAAGGATATATGATGAGTCCCAGCATCACGAGTCAATAAAGACAGAGGAGATACTACAGGAGAATTCAGAAGAGGTAGAAGCAGGGGAGGAATTTTTTGAAAGGCCACCTGAGGAGAGAAAGGATATATCCCAGCTCAGGGCGTTAAGTGTAGAATTGAGGTTCCCGAGCTCAGCTTCGGAGATAACCCTTTTAATATTGAGATTTGCAAGTGATATATTCCAGAGGGGTGTTCTTTTTATGGTTGGAGATGAGGAGATACTCGGACTCGGTCAGTTTGGACTTGAGATTGAGGGTGCTGACGAGAAGATAAGAAAGGTAAAACTGGGTATAAAGGATTCGAGATTCCTTTCCGACATTATAAATAACGGCACTACTTATAAAGGCCCTCTTAAGAAGGATAGTATTACAGAAAGATTTATAACCCTTATCGGAGGAGGCTGGCCAAATGAGGTTGCACTGTTTCCCATCATTGCTGAACAGAAGGTCGTTGCAATGCTTTACTGCGACAATGCCCCATCTGGCGAGCCTTTTGCCCATACTGAGGGGCTCGAGATTTTTATCAATCAGGCAGGTCTTGCCCTCGAGAAGGCCTTACTTGAGAGGCGTTTAAGACAGATACAGGATACAGATGTTTGAAAAAGAAATGGACCTTGCTATTGGTTAGATTATCTGATAAAATTAGCTATGGATCATAGCTGTCCAAAATAAATTAAAATGGTATTTTAAAGAGGACATAAGGCCTCAAAAACACAAAAGAAGCGACAGGATT
>DAISHO010000105.1:0-6651 GCA_036822495.1 Thermodesulfovibrionales bacterium | reverse complement strand
AGCCTATGGCCTGTAGCCTTAAGCCTATTTAAGGCCTTATGCCTATTTTAAAAGCCCCTTCCAATTGTTTTGGACAGCAGTGGTCCATGCTTAACCTTCAACCTTGGCTCTCAAGCCTGAGGCCTCTTTTATCTTTCTTTCTATCTCCTGAGCTATATCAGGATTATTTTTTAGATAATCCCTTGCTGACTCCCTTCCCTGCCCCATTCTCTGGCCACCGTAACTGAACCATGAACCTGACTTTTCTACAATACCCTTCTCAACACCCAGATCAAGTATCTCACCTGCACGGGATATGCCCTCATCAAATAAAATATCAAACTCAGCCTGCTTAAATGGCGGGGCAACCTTATTCTTAACAATCTTTACCCTCACCTTTCCGCCAACAGTATCACTGGAGTCTTTAAGATTTTCAATCCTTCTTATGTCAAGTCTCATGGTTGAATAGAACTTGAGGGCTGTGCCACCTGTTGTCGTCTCTGGATTTCCAAACATTACACCAATCTTCATCCTTATCTGATTGATGAATATAACAATGGTCTGAGACCTTGAGATGGCAGCGGTGAGTTTTCTAAGGGCCTGGCTCATAAGTCTTGCCTGCAGGCCAGGAAGACTGTCACCCATCTCACCTTCTATCTCAGCTTTAGGGACAAGGGCTGCTACAGAGTCTATTACGATAATATCAACAGCATTACTCCTCACAAGGGCCTCTGCAATCTCAAGGGCCTGCTCTCCTGTATCTGGCTGGGAGACAAGAAGGTCCTCTACCTTAACTCCAAGCTTCCTTGCATAATTTATGTCAAGGGCATGCTCTGCATCAATAAAGGCAGCAACACCACCTGCCTTCTGTGCCTCTGCAATAGCACTGAGGGCAAGGGTGGTCTTTCCTGATGATTCTGGACCGAATATCTCTATAACCCTCCCTCTTGGATAGCCACCTACACCAGTTGCAATATCAAGACCGAGGGAACCTGTTGATATTACTGGAAGAGGCTCTATTGATTCAGAAGAGCCAAGCCTCATGATAACACCTTTTCCGAAGGCCTTCTCTATCTGAGATATGGCAGTCTCAAGAGACTTCTGCTTTTCCTTTGTCATCAATTCCTCCTTTATTAAACATAGGTGAATTGGTGAAGGGATATTTTCTCTTCACCTCTTCACCTACAAACTTCCTCAGGTGTTAAATGCCTATAGCTATTTTAACATATACACCCCTATCCTCTCATACCTCGCCCCATCAGGATGAAGCTCACTCTTCATAAGAACAAACTCCCTCACATTGATTATGCCAAATTCTTTTTCTTTAAATCTTAATAGAATAGGAAGAAGCCTCTGCTGGTCTGAAAACTCCTTTACCCTTCCAAGGGTGATGTGACCTGTGAATTCCCTCTCTTCTTCTTTGAATCCGAGTTCAAAGAGGGCCTTCTCTATAGCCTTCTGTAACTGAAAGAGTTGCCCTGAGCTCTCAACACCTGCCCAGATCACCCTTGGTCTCTTTTTTTCAGGAAATGTTCCTGTGCCTTTAACCCGAAGGGTGAAATGTTCCAATTGAGCTGCTACTCTATTTAGAACCTCCTCTATCTCTGGAATCCTTTCCTCAGAAACCTCTCCAAGAAATTTCAGGGTTAGATGGAGATTTTCTGGTCTTACCCATCTGATACCTGTTCCAGAGGGTTTTAACTCCTCTATTACGGAAGAGAGTTCCTTCCTTATCGCATCGTCAATCTCTATGGCAACAAAACACCGAATCATCCTCAACTGTTACTCTCGCCACCAAAGTTACTGCGACACCTCACTGTATTAAAGATAACTCCTTTATCAAATGAAGACAGAGGTTTGCCATAAGCCCTGCAATAACATCATCAAGCATAATGGCAAAGCCGCCTCTGAGCCTTCTCTCGATTAATTTTATGGGAAAGGGTTTAATAATATCAAAGGACCTGAATAAAAAAAAGGCAACAAAGAGGGTAGGAAGAGATAGATTATGGCCATATATGCTTACAAGATAACCCCCGAATTCATCTATCACTATATGTCTGCTATCCTGCTCATTAAGCCTCCTTTCGGCCTCTCCTGATATGAATATACCAGAAAAAAAGACCACCCCGGAAATAAAAAGCAATAAATCTTTTTCTGGCTTTAAGAGAAAGACAAAGACAGCTGATACAAGGGTACCGAAAGTTCCTGGTGCAAAAGGTATATAGCCTGTATAAAAAACTGAAGCTACTATTACTGACAGGTCTACCCTCATATCCCCTGTTCAGCCAAGGAATCTCCTAACATGGGCAGCCTCTATTATCATCTCCTGAAGCCCTTCCCTGTTATTTTCCTTTAATCTGGAGATTATCCTTGAAGTTATATCCCTGTGAGCCATATCGGGCTCGTAATCGAAGAGCTCATTTCTTATACAGGACCTGACCTCTAAGGGCAAAAGCTCAAGACATTCGGGATTGAAAAATCTAAGGGCCTTCCCCATATCACTTTCGAAGTTCACATAAACTTCCTTAAGACAGCTTATATCTTCAGGACTGAGACTGTTAAGTCCAATAATCTCTGGCGGAAGCCCTATAGAATAACAGGCAGCGCAAAATCCTATAACCCTTGGAAGCCTTATCCTTCCGAGGCTTCTTGAATAACCAAAGAGCCCTACATGGAGCTTCCTCATCCTTCTGCGGGGAACATATCGGGATACCTCATTTATTAACGGAGCAAGATATTCTATCTCAGCCTGATATTCCTGCGAATATTTCCTGATTAATCTTATACAGAGTTCCTCATCTATCTCCTTGAAAGGCCTTCTTTCAGTAGACTTGAGAAACTTTATAGCTTTGAGCACATCCTCAACAGGATTATCGTATTTAAAGGCAGACTGGACAGTAAAGGTCTCAACATCAGGATATTCTGAAAGGACATCCTCAACAGTATAAGGTGTGAGGTTACCCCTGAAAGGAGGTGAACCAGCACCAAGAATGGGATAGATCCTTATCCCCTCTTTTTCTGCAAGTTTTCTCAGTCTCTGAAGGGCAATCTTATTACATAGTATGGCACTTATCATTCCGTAATTCATGGCTGGGTCAGACCTTGCAAGAAAGACCCTGACATAACTCAGCTCTTTGCCTTTGATATAAGAGCTCAATATATTATGGGCTTCGAGCATGTGCTCCATGTCTTCAAAAAGGGGGATAACATTTATGCTTTCAGGTTTGAATTCACCTATCCAATCAGAAACTGTTATATCTCCAGGGCAAATCTGCTGATGCTGTCTCTGGTAGATAAAGTTTTTATAAAAATAATAAATCCTGTTCAGTTCTTGATGAGATGTCGTCATAGGAAGGATTACTTCAAAGATAGGTGCTACCTCTTTGCCATAAAAAAGCACTGCTGCATCTCTTGAGCGAGGTATGCTTTCCAGGGTTTCGATAACAACCTTTGCCTCATCCCTCTCAATGAATGGATTAGGGATTCTCAGTGTAAGGAATACATCTCTACCAAGAATTTTATCTCTAAAAAAATGGGGATATCTTGTGAGGAGCTTTCTTACTACAAAATCATCAATCTCCTTTCCTTCACTGTCCCACATCTGCTCATCACAGCCCAAATGGCTGAAGGCATAATAGGCCTCCTGAATCTCGTCATCTCCCGACATCTCCTGTGTCTCAGCAAAAAAGGGCAAAGTAACATTGTCGGGATGTTGTGTGGACATTACTCTCGGGATATTCATGGAAAAGTATAACACAGAGAAAAAGGTCAAAGACAACTATTACACCCAAGACCACTGGCTCACTCAAAGGCCTCCTTGCCCTCTCTCTAAGAAAACCAGGTAATTTCGATAGGACCGATGGAATCCATACCCCCAGTTCCTGTAAATTCACTTTCGAAGAGATTATTTTTGAGGAAGCGCGCCCCTTTTATATTTTGTTATGTTAGTTTTATAATAAATTCTTGAAAAATCCCTGAATGGAGGAGTGATATGAAAGGTGACTTCTTTTTTACCTCAGAATCAGTTACAGAGGGACATCCAGACAAGGTGGCAGACCAGATTTCCGATGCTGTTCTTGATGCCCTCCTTGAGCAGGACCCCTATGCAAGGGTAGCCTGCGAGACACTTGTGACCACAGGCCTTGCCTTTGTAGCAGGTGAGATCACAACGAGTGGATATGCCCATATCCCTGATATAGTAAGAGAGACAGTAAAAGAGATTGGTTATACAAGGGCAAAGTATGGCTTTGATTATGAAACCTGCGCTGTCATTACAGCCATAGACAGGCAATCTCCTGATATAGCCATGGGAGTTGACATTGGTGGTGCGGGCGATCAGGGCCTTATGTTTGGTTTTGCCTGCAATGAAACACCTGAGTTTATGCCAATGCCAATAATGCTTGCCCATAAACTTGCCATGAGACTTGCTGAGGTTAGAAAAAAGGACATCCTGGGTTATCTCAGGCCTGACGGAAAGACACAGGTAACCATTGAGTACAGGGATGGTGTTCCTGTAAGGGTTGACACAATTATTGTATCTGCCCAGCATAGCCCTGATGTTACCTTAAAGGAGATAAGAGAGGACATAATAGAAAAGGTCATAAAGCCTGTGATCCCTCCTCACCTCCTTGATGAAGAAAATGTAAGGTATTATATAAATCCAACAGGAAGATTCGTTATTGGCGGTCCAATGGGTGATACAGGTCTTACAGGAAGGAAGATTATTGTTGATACCTATGGTGGAGTTGGTCATCATGGTGGAGGGTGTTTTTCAGGTAAAGATCCCACAAAGGTGGACCGTTCTGGAAGTTACATGGCAAGGTATATAGCAAAGAATATCGTTGCTGCTGGAATTGCGGATAGGATAGAAATACAGATAGCCTATGCCATTGGCGTACCAGAACCTGTATCCATCCATGTAAATACCTTTGGAACAGGTAAGATACCGCCAAAGGAGATCATCCAGCTCATAAGAAAACACTTTGATATGACGCCAAAAGGGATTATTGAAAAACTCAACTTGAGAAGGCCTATTTACAAGAAGACAGCTGCCTACGGACATTTTGGAAGAAATGAAGAATCCTTTACATGGGAAAAGACAGACATGGCAGAGGTGCTCAAAAAGGGATAGAGGAGGCAAGATGAAAGCAGATATAAAGGATAAGGGGCTTGCAAAAAAGGGACTCCTGAGAATTGAATGGGCATCCATGGAGATGCCTGTATTGAGAAGTATAAAGGAGGATTTCAAAAAAAGAAAACCTTTGAAGGGTATAAGGGTCTCTGCCTGTCTACATGTAACAACAGAGACAGCAGTCCTCATGGATACCCTTAATACAGGGGGAGCAGAACTAAGCCTCTGTGCATCAAATCCCTTAAGCACACAGGACGATGTAGCAGCAGCCCTTGTAGAGTACTTCAGGATACCTGTCTTTGCCATAAAGGGAGAGGATAAAAAGACTTATTATAAACACATAAAAAGTGCCCTCTCGATTAGACCCCACATTACCCTCGATGACGGAGCAGACCTTGTAAGCACAATCCATAAAGAAAAAAGGGAACTCCTAAGGGATATTATCGGAGGCACAGAGGAGACAACAACAGGTGTCATAAGATTGAGGGCAATGGCAGAAGAGGGAAAACTCGGCTATCCCATTATAGCTGTAAATGATGCCTATACAAAACATCTCTTTGATAATCGCTATGGCACAGGCCAGAGCACCATAGACGGGATTCTCAGGGCAACAAACAGGCTTATTGCAGGCTCCACATTTGTTATATCAGGTTATGGATGGTGCGGTAAAGGAGTTGCTATGAGGGCAAAGGGAATGGGAGCAAGGGTCATAATAACAGAGATAGACCCTTTGAGGGCCCTTGAGGCGGTAATGGATGGCTTTGAGGTGTTGCCTATTGAAGAGGCATCAAAGATAGGGGATATATTTGTAACAGTCACTGGAGATATAAATGTAATATCAGAAAAATGCTTCAGGCTGATGAAGGATGGGGCAATAGTAGCAAATTCAGGTCATTTCAATGTTGAGATAGATATCCCTGGCCTCAAAAGGCTCTCAACGAGAAGAAGGGTGATCAGGGATTTTGTTGAAGAATTCACACTGAAAAACGGCAAAAGAATATATCTCCTTGGTGAAGGAAGGCTTATTAATCTTGCAGCAGCAGAGGGTCATCCCTCATCTGTAATGGATATGAGCTTTGCGAATCAGGCCCTTTCAGTGGAATACCTTGCAAAGAATAAGGGTAGACTCAAACCATCTGTTTACAAGGTGCCAGAGGATATTGACAGAAAGGTCGCAAACTTAAAATTAAAGGCTATGGGCATAAAAATAGACAGGCTCTCACCTGAGCAGGAAAAATACCTCCATTCCTGGCAGATGGGAACTTAAATAGGCTATAGGCTTTAGGCCATAGGCTGAAGGAATTATTTTTCTTCAGCCTGAAGCCTTCAGCCTTAAGCCTATCTTCAGCTTCAGCCTGTAGCCTGTTCTTCAGCTTTATGCCAATTTAAAAATTTATTTTGGACAGGTATGAGGTACTTCAATGATTAATCTAAAGGCATTAAATAAGACAGAAATGGAAGAGTTTATCTCCTCCCTCGGACTTCCATCCTTCAGGGTAAGACAGCTGATTCACTGGATTTATGAAAGGCTTGTAAAGGAT
>DAISHO010000104.1:0-6659 GCA_036822495.1 Thermodesulfovibrionales bacterium | reverse complement strand
AAGGAATTATTTTCTTGAAGCCTGATTTCTGACCTCTGACTTCTGTTTAAGGTAAAGGCCCAGTAGAGGAATAAAAAGAGTAAAAAGACTACAATAACAGAGACAGCCTGCCCTGCATAGATAGGTATATGAAAAAATGGAATAATGGACTTAACAAAATCTATTAAGAGTCCTCTTATGGCAACGAGACTGACAACGAGTATAAAAAGCACAATGATAAGCACATCAAAAAGTTTTTCAATAAGATAGGGCTTCCTTATTCCTATCCTGAATATTATTCCGAGGGAGCTTCTTATGGAGGAGGAAAGGGGAAGGATACTCCACAGAAGAATCATAAGATTAATTATTCCAACTCCCTTTTTTAGTCCTATAACCTTTTTCACCTCCCTCATAACAACCTCACTGTACTTAGGGATAAACTGCATAATAAGTTCCTGAATCCTCATAAAGGCCTTCTCTGATGACCCTATCAGGGAGCCAGCAATGTAGGTAATAAGAAATAAGGCAGGAACAAGGCTTAGGGCAGTATAAAAGGCCATGGAGGCAGCCATGTTCATATCATTGTTTTTTCTGAAGGAAGAAAAGGCCTCCTTGAGGATAAGCAGAGGAGTGAATCTCAGAAGCCACACTTCAGTCTTCCCTCAAGGTCATCAACGAACTGCCTTGCTGCCCTTCCTGAAAAGCTTCCGTGGCTTATTGCCCATTGAAGGGCCTCCTGCCTTAATGTCTCTGCTTCTACTGGGATATTTCTCAGTTTTATGTAATTGGCTATTATCTCAAGATAAAGAGCTGCATCAAATTGATAAAACCCAAGTCTGAGGCCAAATCTATCACTAATGGAAAGTTTCTCCTCAAGGGATTCCTGGGGATGGAGCTCTCCATTGGAGATGTCAGGAAGGTTTTCCTTTATCTTCTCTGGCATGAGATGTCTTCTGTTAGATGTGGCATATATAGCCATGTTTTCAGGTCTGAGCTCAAGACCACCCTCAAGGATCGCCTTGAGAACCCTGTAAGACTTCTCTTCCTCATCAAAGGAGAGGTCGTCACAGAAGATTATGAACCTCTCTTCTCTTTTCCTTATAATATCCATCAGCTCAGGGAGGTGAAATAAGAGGTCCCTCGGAACCTCTATGAGCCTGAGCCCCTTTCCGTGATATTCGTTGAGAAGGGCCTTTACACAGGAGGACTTCCCTGTACCTCTTGGGCCATAAAGAAGGACATTATTATATGGAAGGCCTATAAGAAACTGCTCTGTATTCTGCCTTAATCTCTCAATAATCCAGTCTATTCCCTTAAGCTCAGTAAACCTTACAGGATCAGGTCTATCTATGGCAACAAGGACTGGCCTCCCATTCCTTTGTACCAATCTGAAGGCGATAGCCCTGTTAAAAATAAGCTCGTCAAAAGAGGGGATAAAGAATTCAATCAATCTATTAATAGACTCATTAAGCCGTCTGAGCTCATTGATAAGGACATCCATATTCTCACCAGAACTATTACTTCGCCACAAATCTTACCTCAACTCTATAAACTCGCTCAGCCACTTTGTCCTTGATGGGTGTTTTAGTTTCCTTATTGCCTTTGCCTCTATCTGCCTCACCCTCTCCCTTGTTACTGAGAACTCCTCACCAACCTCCTCAAGGGTCATGGGTGCATCCTCTCCAATACCGAATCTTTTTCTAATAACTGCCTCCTCTTTATCATTCAGGGTTTCAAGAACCTTTTCTATCTGTGCTCTAAGATCCTGTCTTACAGCATGTTCAAAAGGTGACGGGGTTGAGGTGTCTTCAATAAAATCAATGAGCTGGGAATCCTCTTCTTCACCAACAGGTGTCTCAAGAGAGATAGGTTCTTTTGTTATCTTGAGTATATTCTTCACCTTTTGGGCTGAAATCTTTAGTTCCTGAGCGAGCTCCTCAGCAGTAGGCTCCCTTCCATGTGCCTGGACAAAATCCCTTGTTGTCCTCATTATCCTGTTAATGGTTTCAACCATATGGACTGGTATCCTTATAGTCCTTGCCTGGTCTGCAAGGGCCCTTGTAATAGCCTGCCTTATCCACCATGTGGCATAGGTGCTGAACTTATAGCCCCTTTGATATTCAAATTTGTCAACAGCCTTCATGAGGCCTATATTGCCTTCCTGTATAAGGTCAGAAAAACTTAAACCCCTTCCTGTATACCTCTTGGCTATGCTTATTACAAGCCTCAGATTAGCCTCTATGAGGGCTGACTTTGAGGCGAGAACCATCTCTTCACCCTTTATAAGGGTTTCATAGGCCTTCTTTATATCCTGTATCCTTATACCAAGGAGATTTTCTCTTCTTTTTAGTTCTTTCTCAATATCAAGGTATTCATCAAGGAGCCTCTGGATTCCTTCTCTGCAGGACTGGGTTGTCTTTTTTGGTATCCCGCATCTTATAAGCTTATCAAGTTTATACCCCCTTGCACTTAGAGACTTCTTTATAGATGTAATCCTTTTTAAGAGTTCATGAACTATCTGATAATTTTTCTTAAATTCTTCACAAAAAGTCAGGATTACTGAATCTTTAAGGCCCAGCTTCTTTACATGCCCGAGTATATCTTCTCTGTTGGAGTTAAGAAGCTCTACTACTTTGGTAATAGAATTAGCATTCCCCTGCTGTAAGGCACTGTCAGAACTATTATGAATATTTCGGAGTCTCCCGATAAGCTGTTTTCTTTTTTTAAGAAGCTCTCCAATCTTTACTGTTATCTGATAAAATCTCTTCTTTTCCTCAATAAGGTCTTCTTCTAAATCATCATCGAGATTGGAAAGTAGGTCTTTAAGGGGGGCCTCGCCTCTCTCGACAACCTCACCAAGCTCAACGAGCTTCTTAATGGCAAAGGGCATAGAAAAGATAACCCTCATCACCATATCCTTGCCTTTCTCTATTTTCTCAGCTATCTCAATCTCTCCCTCCCTTGTAAGAAGGGGCACGCTGCCCATCTCCTTGAGATAAACCTTGAGAGGCTCGTACTCTACCTCCCGTTCTTCTATCTCCGGTGCAAGGAGCCTTTCGAGAGACTCCTCCTGCTCTTCCCCAAGGATATCAATCTCTTTCTCTTCAAATTCATCAAAATAATCTATGTAGCTCATCTGACCATCCTGATCTTTAAATAATTATCGCTGTTTTCTGTATCCTTGCCTTTTCCTTTATCAGGGAATTGAGCAAAAGAAGGTCATTTCTTGACCTCGCCTCCTTTATCAATCTGTCAATTGACCTTATCCTTATCTGTTTGAGGCAATCTGATATAACCCTATCAACACCCTCTTCATCAAGCTGTAGATTGAGTGCAAGGTTTGCTATAAGACCATTGATGGAAGGGTCATCCTCTTCTGAGGTATTAATAATACGATGGATAAAGGATCCATCCTTAAAAGAGGAGGGATCTACCTGATAATTATTAACTATGAAGGTATAAAGTCTCCTGAGCTCAGGCTCCTCTATATCATCGGGCTTAAGTGACTCAATAATTATCCCTCCTTTTTCAGGATATTGAAGTAACACAGCGAGGAGGAGTTCTTCAGGGACTGTTATCTTGTTTTTACTAAGGGCTTTTGAAGAATCTGCTTTATTTTTTCCTCTATCTGAAGCCTGCCTATTGCGAAGCCTTTTTATCTCTTCTATTAAAAAGTCTTCTTTAAGGTCAGCCTTCTCTGAAAGTGCCTTGATATACTCACCCCTCATAAGGGGATCTTCAATCCCACTGATAATTCCTGTGAGTTCTCGAAGTATATCGATCCTGCTTATATCGCCATAGACCTTTTTATAAAATTCTATTAGATCAAGAGGTTTCTGGAGTAAATCCGACAGATGAGCTCGTGAACCCTTTCTCAGAAAACTATCAGGGTCTTCTCCATCAGGTATGAGCACAATAAGTGGCCTTATGGACTGCCCGAGAAGAACGGGTATCGCCCTTTTTGCAGCAGTTATGCCAGCACTGTCACCATCGTAAAGGAGCAATATCCTTTCCGTAAGTCTTTTCAGTATAACAACCTGTCTTTCTGTGAGAGCAGTACCAAGGGGGGCAATAACATTTGTAAAGCCATTCTGATGACACATTATAACATCAAGATAACCTTCCGTGATTATCGCGTAACCTTCTTTTTTAATACTCTCCCTGGCCTGAAATAGACCATACAGATTTTCACCCTTTTTAAAAAGGGCTGTTTCAGGAGAGTTTATATACTTTGGTAGCGTATCATCCATAACCCTTCCACCAAATCCTATAACCTCTCCCTGAAGGTTATGAATTGGAAAGATTATTCTGTTTCTGAAAAGGTCATAACTTCCTTTTTCTGAGTAGCTTATAAGACCAACCTCTTTCATATTCGTTTCAGTAAATCCTCTGGTCTTAAGATAATCCATAAGAGCATCCCATGCCTTTGGAGCGAATCCAAGAGCAAATCTATTTATGCTTTCTTCAGTGAGACCCCTCTTTAATTTTAGATAATCCATGGCATCCTTATCCTTTTGCAGATTATCTCTGAAGAAAACCTCGGCCTCTTTAAGGATGGAAAGCATAAAAAATTGTCTTGAACGGTTTCCTGTATCGCCATATCTATATTCAATCCCCGCCTTTTTTGCCAATCTTTCAATAGCCTCGTGGAAGGATAGGTTCTCAATCTTCTTTACAAAGGTTACAATATCACCACTCTCACCACAACCGAAACAGTAATAAAATTGTTTGGAGGGGCTTACTGTAAATGAAGGGGTCTTTTCTTGATGGAAGGGACAGAGACCTTTAAAATTTGCTCCTGCCCTCTTTAGATTTACATATTCAGAAATCACATCAATAATATCGAGACGCATCTTGATCTCATTTAGTATGTCAGCATGCTTCATGCGCCTCTCCTTAGTTTATTTTCTTTTTATTCTCTTAAAACCTGAACACTCAAGAATCTCTATATCACTATCGAGTATCTCATCGAGCAGGAGATTCAGACCAAGATTATCACTTGATATATGACCGGCGATTACAATATTAAGATGGTTCTTCTCAGCCTCCTTTCTATGTTCCTCACTCAAATGCATTGCTACAATTGTATTTATACCAGAGTTTATAATATTCTGGAATATATCCTTTGAACCCTCTGTTCCACCTGTCATATCAACAAATATCTTCCCCGCCTTTCTATCCTTTGAACCAATTAATATCTTCGGGCCAGACCCGATTTTTGCTGCCTCTCTGTATTCGGGTATCTCTCTAAGTATATCGATGATATCACCCAAGGTATAAGGTCTTCTCTCATCAAAAAGCCTCTGAAGATAGGTGGCAACCATATTATCTGCCGGAGTATGGAGGCAGGCAAAGGGAATTCCGAGCAGTCTTGCAGCATCAACAGCCCTCGTGTGATTATAGGGCATGAGCTTTCTCTCAACCTCTTTAATCCTCTGGTCCATCAGATCTTCTGCAACATTTATGGGAACTCCAAACCTCTGAAGTATATCTGCCTGCATCTTCATAACCTGATAGAGGTTTGCATAGGCCCTTCCCTCAGGGTGGTGGGAAAGTACAAGGTCAACAGACCTGCCTTTGTGTCGGAGGGTCTCGGCAAGAAGGATTTCTCCAACCTCCATATCCACACCAACAAGAATACCCTTTACCTCTGTTTCTGGATCTCCCGCAAGAAGCCTTGAGTCTGAATAGGGATTATACAACGAATCCTTATCAAAAAATTCTTTTTCCTCTAACTTTAGTGACTCATACTCCTTCTTTTTTGTCTCCAGTTCCTTCAGTACCTGTTCTTTCCCCCGTGGATCATTCTCGATGCCTACCCTTATAGCCTTATCTATAAACTCGCCGAGTTTCATTAACTTCCTCGCTCAAGGATCTCTTTCACTCTCTGGTTTACAAGCTTTCCATCTGCACAACCTCTCACCTTGGGCATTAGAACCTTCATTACAGCACCCATATCCTTAACCCCTTTTGCACCTGTTTGCATTATCGCCTCTTTTATTAGTTGGTCTATCTCTTCTACTGAGAGTTGCTTTGGAAGATAGGAAGTGAGTATTTCCATCTCTATTCTCTCAGCATTCGAAAGGTCAGACCTCCCGCCCTTGTCATATTGTTCTATGGAATCTCTCCTCTGTTTTATCTGAGAAGATACAACAGAAAGGCAGTCATCATCCGTGAGGGGACGCTGAAGCTCTATCTCCTTATTCTTCAAGGCAGACTTTAAGAGTCTAAGAACAGAGATTTTAAGCCTGTCCCCTGACCTTAAGGCATTCTTAAAGTCTTCTTCAATCTTTTCAATGAGGGGCATTATCTTACTGAAAGCTGTTTCAGTTTTTTAAGGGCCTTTTTTCGGGCAGCAAGGGCTTTCTTCTTTCTTTTTACAGAAGGCTTCTCGTAATGTTCCCTCTTCTTTATCTCGGAAAGAATGCCTTCCCTTTCGCATTGTTTTTTGAATTTCTTCAATGCCGTCTCAAAAGATTCGCTTTCCTTTACATTAACAGAGGGCAAATTATCTCACTCCCTTCTTTTTAAAATTTTTTATACTTTAACAGTTCAATATTTCTATTGTCAATATCACGCCCTTCCTCAAAAATAATCTCTTCGAAAAAGTCTTGTTTCCTTTCAGTTGATAAAAAAGGCAACCATTCCTTTAACCTATATGGTTACAACCTTAAAACCAT
>DAISHO010000103.1:0-6818 GCA_036822495.1 Thermodesulfovibrionales bacterium | reverse complement strand
TAGGCTGTAGGCAATAGGAAATAAAAATATCCCTGACGCCTGTAGCCTTATGCCTATAGCCTGTTTTCAGCCTTATGCCCATTCAAAACTTTATTTTGGACAGGTATGAAGGAGTTTTTATGGACCCTCTCGTAAAACTTGCAAAAGATGCTGTAGAGACTTATGTAAAAACAGGAAAAATAATAGAACCCCCTGAGAATATGCCAGAAGAGTGGAAGGTGCAGGCCGGGGTCTTTGTATCTCTGAAGAAGAACAGGCAATTAAGGGGATGCATAGGGACTATTTCACCAGCAACAAAGAGTCTTGCTCACGAGGTAATACGGAATGCCATTGCAGCAGCTACGGAGGACCCGAGGTTCATGCCTGTTACAGAGGAAGAACTTCCTGAACTTACCTATTCAGTGGATATCCTTTCAAAACCAGAAAAGGTTAAGGACCTCAATGAGCTCGACCCGAAGAAATACGGTGTTATTGTATCAAAGGGTCTGAGAAAGGGTCTTTTACTGCCTGACCTTGAGGGTGTAAATACTGTAGCTGAACAGCTTTCCATAGCCCTCATGAAGGCCGGGATAAGGGAAGACGAGGAGTTTGAGGTTTATAAATTTACTGTAAAGAGGTTGAGGTAAACTTTGGCAATAGAAATACCATTAAAAGGAGACCTCAGAGAATATCCCTTAGCCCAGATATTTATCAGCCTGAACAGGACAGGCATGACAGGTGTCTTAACTGTAGCCACACCAAGGTTTACAAAAAAGGTCTATTTTAAAGATGGAGACGCCATATTCGCTGCCTCAAACCTTGAGGACGACAGGCTTGGAGAGATGCTTCTTAAGCGGGGCAAGATAAACCTTCAGCAATACGACCGTTCTGTGGAACTATTAAAAAAGACAGGGAAAAGGCAGGGCCAGATACTGGTTGAACTCGGATATCTGACCCCAAAGGAGCTTTACTGGGCTGTAAAGGAACAGGTAAGGGAGATTATATACAGCCTTTTTAATTTAGACCATGGCGAATATGAATTTGTGCCCGGTCCTCTACCTACAGAAGAGGTAATCACCCTCAGGATGAGTATCGGAAATCTCATATACGAAGGCATTAAAAGAACCACAAACTGGAGTCTTCTCAGAAGGGCCCTTCCAGACAACCTTGTACCAAGGCTGAGCTCAAATCCATTGAGCCTCTTTCAGGAGATTGAGTTTTCAGAAACAGACAAAAAGATATTTACTCTAATAGATGGCAAAAGGACGGTCAAACATATTATAGATAATTCCTGGATAAGCCCCTTCGATGCCCTGAAAATACTCTACACCCTCTACTGCCTCGAGGTTATAGAAGAGGTGAGACCTGAGGAGGAAGAGATGGTCACCCTATCTCTGGAAGAGCTCTTCAGACCTGTAGTTGCTGAAGAAGATGTATTTGTAAAAAAGGTCAATGAATTTTACGAAAACCTCGGGTCAGCAAACTATTTCGAACTTCTGGGTGTCTCTGATGATGCAGGGATAAAGACCATAACAAAAAGATACTTTGACCTTACAAAGGAATTCCATCCTGACAAATCTTATAACTTCTCAGATCCATCTCTTAAGGAAAAGCTTACAGCAATTGTTAACGCCCTCACCACTGCCTATAATGTCCTCAAAGACCCTGCCTCAAGGGAGGCTTATATTAAAGGCATTACTCAGAGCTCCGAAAGCAAAAGTCAGAAGCCAGCCCGTAGCCTAACGCCTGAAGCCTCAACTGTTACTTTAGCCACCAATTTTCAACCTGAACTCAAAAGGGCCATTGATTTAATAAAACAGGGAAACCCATCTTCTGCCATACCTGTTTTAAAAGACCTCGTTAAAAGGACACCCCAGAATCCAGAGATAAAAAACTATCTTGCCCTTGCCTACCTGAAGACAGGGCAGTATGGTCCTGCAGAAGAGGTAATGAGAGAGGCAATAAGGCTGAAACCGAGCTCCGAATATTTCACAAATCTCGGTCTAATCTACACAAAGGCCAAAAAATCAAAAGAGGCAGAAGAAGCCTTCCAGAAGGCCATAGAAATCAACCCTGGCAATGAAAAGGCAAGGCAATATCTTGAGAAACTGAAAAAGGGCAAGTAGTTTAAATAAGTAACCCTACCAGCAATCTTACTATAGGAAATATAATGATATCCACTATCCCGAGGATGATTAATCCAAGTAGAATTATAAATCCAAAGGGCTCAATCCTTGCATATCTCATAGCAAGTCTTGGTGGGAGGAGGCCCATTAATATCTTACTTCCATCCAGGGGTGGAACAGGCAAGAGATTAAAAACTCCTATCCCTATATTAAGGATTACTGTATATCTGACCATGAGTGCCAGGGGCACAACTATCCTGTCTGCCACTTGAGGATCTACCTGAAGGTTCAGTATAGCCTTGTATATAAAGGATGCTATAAAGGCTATCAGGAAGTTTGTAAGAGGTCCTGCAAGGGAGACATAAAGCATTCCTTTTACAGGGTCTTTAAAATTATAGGGGTTCACAGGAACAGGTCTTGCCCAGCCAATAGTCCTTGTTATAATGAATACAATTGCACCAATGGGATCGAGATGTTTTATTGGATTCAGTGTGAGCCTTCCGGCACTCCTTGGAGTAGGGTCTCCAAGCCTGTCTGCTACTAACCCATGGGCAAGCTCGTGAAATGTAACTGCCACAAGGATTGGCACAGCCATAAGGGCTATCTGCTGAAAAAATGTCATTATCTCAGCGCTCATCCTTTACTCCTTTATCAATATCCTCAGAATAGCTCCTGCTCCGTATTTATCAAGGGGGGTGTTGGAGGAACCGCACTGGGGGTCCTGAACACAAGATGGACAACCCTCCTTACAGGGACATTCGCTAACTATGCTCAGACCCGTCCTGAACCACTTTCCGGTATTCTCAAGAAGCCTTTTTGTGAGGCCAGCACCACCAGGACAGGCATCATAGATAAATATAACAGGCCTTCTTTCACCCTCTATAAAAAGCTCTGGATAACTCAATCCTCCTATATCTCCCTTTTCAGAAATAGCAAAGAGGGGAACACAGGAAATCAGGACATGCTCCATGGCATGAAGGCTACCTGCAAGGTCAAAACCTCTTTCTGTGAGCTCTTTGATTTCTCCTAAGACCATCCAGAGTCCTTCTGTCCTGAATCTCCTTTCAGGCATATCAAGGAAATGCCTCGAAATCATGACACCATCAAATATATTTTTCTTCTCATACCCGATTGTCTTCTCTGTTATATCAATAATACCCCACCTTATCTTCAGATTCTCAAGGTCTGATGAATATCTCTCCTCTACAATCTCTATCTTCTCTGATACAAGAGGATGGGTATAGTATAAAACATCCACCTCTGTTACTAAAACCTCTCTCTCTGAATAAAGGACCTGCAAGACCCTGTATTGTTTTCCTCTATGGAGGTATATAGCATCACGATGGCACTCCCTGAAGACCCTCCATTCATCAATCTCACCTATAGGTTCACCTGTTGAGAGCTTAATTTTGTAAACAGTGCCACTGCTTCTTATAGAGATGTTTTTATGAGGAAATCTATTAACAGAATAAATCCTGTTTCTCTTTGACCTCTTCATAAGATTTTGAGCAAGAAGACCCTTTATGAGATTATAGAGCTTATCCCTATCCATAAAGTTGAGGTCGTAATTCTTTATCTCTCCGTTATGTTCGACAAGGGAGAGTTCAGCTCCCGCACAGAGGATATGATCTTTAAGTATATAGGGATTTGAGGGGTCTATAACTACAGCCTCAAAGCCCTTATTAAAGAATTCCTCAGGATGCCTCATGAAATACTGATCAAGGCCATCTCTAAGGGCAATAAAAAATACTGCTGATTCCTGACCTCCCCTTCCAACCCTTCCTGCCCTCTGGTAAAAACTTGAGATGGAGCCAGGATAACCAACAAGGATACAGGCATCAAGACCACCTATATCAATGCCAAGCTCAAGGGCTGATGTAGTTATCACACCAAGCATATCGCCTCTAAAGAGCCTCTGTTCAATATCCCTCCTTTCACCTGGAAGAAATCCTGCCCTGTAGGCGCTCACCTTATCCTTCAGGGATGGTTCCCTTTCAATGACCCATCGATAAACCAGTTCTGTGACCTTTCTTGCCTTTGTAAATGCTATTGTTCTGAGACCTGATTTGACTAAATAAATGAAGAGTCTCGTAGCCTCTGTATAAGGGCTTTCTAAAGGATTAATAAGGAAATAATGCCTTGCTGATCTAGGTGCACCGCTCTTATCAATCAGGACAAATCTTTCACCAGTAAGGGTCTCTGCAAGTTCAAGAGGATTTGCTATGGTAGCAGAGCAGGCAATGAATTGTGGTGAGGCACCATAAAAAGAGGCTATCCTTCTGAGCCTTCTGAGGACATGACTCACATGGGATCCAAAGACACCCCTGTAGGCATGAAGCTCGTCAATCACAATATATTTAAGATGGCTTAAGAAATCTGACCACTTTCTGTGATAGGCATTTATAGCAAGATGAATCATGTCTGGATTTGTGAGAATCACCGATGGCCTGTGGAGCCTGATGGATCTTCGCCTGTAATCGGATATATCTCCATCATAGACCTCTGCCCTTTTTATAATAGAACCCTTCTTTGATACATAGAGCTCTGTCAGGCCTGAATCCCTCAGCAACTCATTAAGGACTTCCAGTTGATTCTGCTCAAGGCCCTTTAATGGAAAGATCATAAGGGCTGTTGAGGAGGGCTCTTTAAGGATGGATTCAATAATCGGAATATTATAAATCAGACTCTTTCCAGAGGCAGTGGGTGTCATTATTACCACATTCTTTCCTTCTCTAATATGCCTCAGGGCCTCTACCTGGTGGGTATAAAAACTCTGGATGCCCCTTTTTTCGAGGGCCTTCTTTAGGGTTTCAGAAAGATCTAAGGACTCATAAACAGGAGGCTCTTCAGACTGATATCTGTGGTGAATGATAATCTTGCTGTAATAATTATCCTCAAGGAGGAATTTAAAAGGTGCCTCCGTGACCAAAGTAGACACCAGCAAATATAGCGAGGAAACTCAGTGTGAGGATAAACCAGTGAAAGATATTCAGTTTAAAGAATATCCTTGATACATCCTGAACTCTTTCACTGAAAAGAACCTTGAATATACCTTTCTCAAAGGTAAGGATGAGGACATAAACAAGCCATGCAAGAAGCATAAGGAGGATTCCCAGTCCCCTCCTGGTGAAAAGACCTGACCAGCCATTCTCAAGAAATAGAATCCCTGCACCTGTAATTCCTGCAATAAAGGCATAAAGTCTTGCCTGTCTGGCGAATCTATTTTCTACAGCCTGAAAATACCTGACCTTTTCAAGGGAGTCCTCCATTCTCATGAGGATAGGAAATATATTAATAGTTACAAAGGCGACCCCTCCTATCCAAAGGATAACCACAATTACATGAAGGGCTGTTAGAAGCGGAATTAATATATTATAAGATGCCAGCATGCTTTATGTCTCCTCAGTGGTAATAGTAGCAGAACAGCAGCGAAGTAGGAAATTATGGAATACATATTTCTTCCTTAAAAAACTGCTCCTCTGCTGCGCTACTGCTCTATTTATGGTGGGCAGGGACGGAATCGAACCGCCGACACGGGGCTTTTCAGGCCCCTGCTCTACCGACTGAGCTACCTGCCCTAAGGCTTATATAATAATATATTCTTGCACTGTCGGGCAAGGTAATTACTTTGCCCCAGCACTTTTTAAGTGTGGTGCGTACTTCTGATCCATATTGAGGACATGGCCCTTCAGCCAGTCCCTTAAATACTCAACAACCTCAGCTGTAATAACAGGCTTCCCTTCATGAAATTCCTTGTGGAGGTTATAAACCTTTTCTCTGAATTCCTTATGGACTGACCTGTGGGGCTCTAAACCTGGATATTTATACCTTTCCAAATATCCCTCCTCTGTCATGAAATGGACAACAGCATATTCTAGCAACTCATTTAAGGCATTACTTAGTTCCTTTACTCCTAATCCCTGATACATGGCCTCAACAAGGTTGTTATAGATCTGAAAAAGTCTCCTGTGCTGGGCATCTATCTCAACAATGCCCACACTATAACGGTCTTCCCACTCGATCTGGAATTCACTCTTTTTCCTCTTAAATAACCAGTCAAAGAGACCCATCTTAAACCTCCTTATACAAGAAGTCTATTTACTGCATCCTCTATCTTTTTAAAGGCATCAGGTACATCAAGGATAGCCCCTTTTGAATCTACCCCAAGAAAACTCACTGTCTCGTGGGCAGGTACACTTATTGTCCTGAAAAATGCCTTTGCAGTAGCCTCTGAACACTGGATACCTATCTCCTTCTTCATTCCTCCCACAACTATGAAAAGCCCTTTTCTGCCATGAGATCCTTCAGGAATGGGTCTTTTGAGGAGAAATTTTTCGCACCAAAAGGCCTGGGTCCTGTCAATCATTGCCTTTGCCTGGGCACTAAGGCCGAAAAAGAATACAGGAGAGGCAAGGATAAACCTCTGCCCCTCCCTTATAGCATTGTATATCTCAGTCATATCATCATCAATTATGCACTGACCTGTATTCTCACAGCCACCACAGTCCTGACAGGGCCTTATGTTCATGAGATTAAGGTTAAAGAGGTTTATCTCATGGCCAGCCTCACGGATAATCCTCAGGGCCTCTTTTAAAAGGATCTCTGTATTACCCTCTACCCTCGGGCTTCCATTAAAGGCTATTACCTTCATCAGTCTTCACACCTGTCCAAGATAAATCTTAAAGGGGCATGAGGAACTATAGGCTACAGGCT
>DAISHO010000102.1:0-6828 GCA_036822495.1 Thermodesulfovibrionales bacterium | reverse complement strand
AATGTCTGCCATGCAGGTTGTCTTGACTGCCATTACACACCTGGCAAAGATGGAAAGGTTCATGCCTTCACAAAAACACCAGACTCCTATTCTTGCATGGGATGGGGAAGGGGAAATTCCATCTGCCATCCAGGGGCGATGCAATCAAGAAGGGGTGAGACCTATATAGGTGGTGATTACTCTATTCCAAGGGGGATGGACCCAGACATACATTTTAAAAAGAATATCCACTGTATAAACTGCCACCCAACAGGAGAGCTCGGTATGGGGGATATGCAGAGAAAGGCCTCCTGTGAGGACTGCCATGTAGAGATAGAAGAGGCCCATGAAAGGTCAATTCATAAAAACCTTACCTGCACTGCCTGCCATGTAAGAAAGGCAGGAGGATACCAGATTACAATCTGGGGAAAGGGACTTGTAGGAGGAAAGGAGAATCCTTTTAAAAAATACTCCCTCTATTATGGAATCCAGTCTCCACCTATATTAATGAAGGATCAGAAAGGTAAATGGTTTCCTGTAAAGATATGGCCCCATGCAGTGGGGAATATAAAGAAAAAGATAGAACCATCGGGTATTAAATACAGATGGCCTGATGGAAGCACAAGGGATATGTATGCCATTATAGGAACCTTTGATAATCTCCCTGGTGCAAATGCCCATCTTCTATGGCTTGAGATAGAAGAGATAGCCCATCCCTTTGAGAGGTCGAGGACATGCGAGGACTGCCACAAACCTGTGCAAGTCTCTATATCAAGATGGGAGTTTCAGGATGATCAGGGTGCTGAGCCTTTTAAAGGAACATACAGGATAGTGGCTGACAATAAAGGCTTAAGGATTGAAGACATGAAAAATACAACATCCATAAAGCTCCTTGAAGGCTACAGGCTTGAGGACTTTGCAAGCTGGCTCTATCTTAAAGACAAGTGGAGGCTCAGTGGAGACTTTTCTATAAAAACTGACCATGGAAAATACAAAAGATACCTCGAACTTGACAGAAAGATAAGGAATACCCCTGTTTCTGAGCTTAAGAGGAGACTCAGAATAAAAGAGAACCTTAAACCCTCAGTGATTAAGGCAATTGCTATCCATAACCCTGAACTGACCACTTTTTATCCTTAAGTATGGTATCCTAATATCATAAAAAAACAGGTAAGTTTTTCCTAAAATCACTTATAGGTGGGATTGCATGGCTAGCTCTGAGGCAAAGTTTCACGGGTCTTGGCAGGAAGCCGAGCACTCAGCTGAGGTATAAAAAGGATATGGGCAAGCAAACTAAATTGCACCTTACTGATTCCACAGCTGAGAGCTCGGCGGCTGATAAATTAAAGACAAAGAATGAAGACATAATGAGGCCTTTGATTAAGGAACTGCAATTTCAATCTTGACTTTGGAACTGTATGGGATTAGGAGGTTCGAGATGAAAGTTAATTGCGCAAGTAACAGTCATGGATTCACCCTTATTGAAGTCCTTGTGGTTATATTCATCCTGAGTATCCTTGCTGCTCTTGTTGCACCCAAGATAATCGGAAGGACAGACGATGCAAGGATTGCAGAGGCAAAACTCCAGATAAAGAACTTCGAGACAGCCCTCAAGCTCTTTAAACTCGACAATGGCTTTTATCCATCAACAGAGCAGGGCCTCGAAGCCCTTATAGAAAAGCCCACTATCGGGAGGATTCCACAGAATTACAGAGAAGGTGGTTATCTTGAACAGAAGAAGATTCCCCTTGACCCATGGGGAAATCCTTATATCTATCTCTGTCCTGGTACGCAAGGTGAGTATGATATAATCTCCTATGGTGCTGATGGAAAAGAGGGAGGAGAAGGCAAGGACGCTGACATCACAAACTGGAATATCAAGTAACTATTACCTTGACGCCAGAGGCTTTACCCTCCTTGAGATAATTGTGGTGATTTTTATCCTATCTCTGAGCCTTGCCATTGTATTTCCATCTATAAATACAAATAGGTCTTTAAATTCAGAGGCAAAGAGGCTTGCCTCTATTCTCCGATACCTCCTTGATAATGCCATTACAAAGAAGGAGACCCTCACCCTTACAGTAAAATTTCCGGAAAGGGTGCTTATCTATGAGACCCCAGAGGGAAAGAGAGAGGAAAGGTTCCCAGCCCTTGAAGATATCCAGAGCTCAAGGAATACTATTAAAGAAGACTCGAGTATCACCCTATTCTTCTATCCCACAGGTGTAAAGGACCTCTTTACCTTTGTCTTAAAAAATGAAAAAGAGGAATATCTCGTAAAGATTAATCCTGTAAGTAACAGGGTGAAGATAGAAAATAGGCCATAGGTTGAAGGCTGAAGTTTCCTTTAAGGAATTATTTTTCTTCAGCCTTAAGCCTTCAGCCTATAGCCTGTTCTTCAGTCTCATGCCCATTCAAAAGTTTATTTTGGACAGGTGTTACGGAAAGTGAAAATCCAAAAGGGCTTTACATTAATTGAGGTAATCGTAAGCCTTGTGATAGCTGGTGTACTTGTTGTTGCCCTTTACACCCTCCTCTATCACCTGAATCTCACATTAGAGCAGGAAGAACTCCTGAGGGCAACCCTTATTGCAAAAGAAAAGATCATGGAAGGTCCCCTTGAAAAAGAAACAGGAAGGTTTGACCCTCCTTATGATGACTTCTATTACAGGCAGGCCATTCTTGATACCCCCTTTCCTGGTATAAAGTTGTTGAGGCTCACTGTTATTAAAAATAAGGAATTAATTACAATGGAAAGGCTAATAAGGGTTAATAAATGAGAGGCTTTACCCTTATTGAGGTTCTTGTAAGTCTTGCCATTGGTGCCATAATAGCTGGAGCTATTATGAGTACATATATAGCCATAGAGAGGACGAGGTCCCATGTAGAGGAAAACTCTTTAAAACAGCAGGAGGCGAGGAATCTCTTAAACCAGCTCTCAACGGAGTTAGCCTCTGTTTATGTAAATAATGAGGACAAAAGAACCTTTTTTATCCTGAAAGACAGGGACATCTATGAAAGGCCTGCATCTCACATTGGGTTCACATCCTTTAGTAGCAGGGGGCTCATGAAGTTCCAATATCATATAAAAGAAGAGGAGAATGGAAAAAGATTAAATCTTGTAAAGACAACGAGCCCTGCCTTCAGGGAAGAGACCCTATCGGATGAAATAATGGAGGACATTGATGGTTTTCTTATAGAGGTCACAGATAGAGGCACATCTGTAAGGACATGGGATGCAGGGCTTACAGGAAGGATACCAGAGAAGATTAAGATTAGCCTCTGGATTAAGATAGGTCAGAAGAGACTCGAACTCTCAGAGACAGTTCAGCCGAGGATGATTAGATAGATGGTATAATTAAAGATGCAAGGGCACTTGATTAAGGCAGAAAAGATAGAGAAGATAAAAGAGTATCTTAAAGAAGACCCAAATGTCCTCTTTGCCTTACTATTTGGTTCAGCAGCCTCCGCCATTGATAAAGGTGCTTTCGCCACGGAGGATTTAATTAAGGCAGAGGATATTGATATAGGGGTTTATTTCAAGGAACCTCCAGAAGGCCTTGAATTACTGGAATATATAAATAATATCTCCAATCTTGTCAATGAAAACATTGACCTCATTGTCCTTAACAGGGCATCTCCCTTTTTAAGGCACCAGATTATGAAAAACAGAATAGCCTTACTCATAAAAGATAGAATAGCTTATAGAAACTTCAGAGAAAAGACTATATCAGACTATCAGGAGTACAGGTACATATCCGGAATGGATCGATATGCTTGATAAAGAACTTATTGAAAAAAAATTAAGAAAGATTGAAGAACTTTTAAGGGAAACAACACTTGCTAAAATAACCACCTTTGAAGAGTTTGATAAAGATATTATTGTAAAGAGATTTATTGAAAGAAACATAGAACTCGCTGTCGAGCAGATGGTGGACATATGCAAACATATAGTAAGCAGTCTTGACCTGAGAGAACCTCAGACATATTCAGAATGCATGGATATATTACATGAAGCAGGTATTGTCGAGGCAAAAAATCTCGATATCTACAAGGCAATGATCAGATTCAGAAATATCCTAATTCATGGATATGATGCCGTAGATAGCTCTATCGTCTACGGGATATACAGAAAAAGGCTTGATGATTTTAAGAGATTTATTGAGGAGATTAGGACCTTTTTGCAAAACTATCATGAATAAAAGAAGTTTTAATAAAACTAAAGGCTTCATCCTTATTCCAGTTCTCCTGATATTCACCGTAATAATAACAATGATAACAGAGTTTTCCTATGAAGTCTTTGTAGAAATCCAGAGTCTGAAAAACTTTACAATAAGCCAGCGTCTCTCTGTGATAGGAGGCTCCTGCCTTGACTTCAGTATGGAATACATAAATTCCTACCTCAGGGGTCTTCAATACAATACCCAGAGGGAATACACCTTTGACCTCTCGCCATTCACAGGAGAGGAGAATCTGGGCATTACTGTTACCCTTATTGATGAAAATTCAAAGTTCAATCTCAATTCATTCTATACAATCAGCGAACAGGATAAACTCAGGGCCCTTGAGGGATTTAAAAGACTCCTGAGGAAGATTAATATGGACGAACAGATTGCCTTAAGGATTATGGACTGGATAGACCGCGACACAGAAGAGGCCTATCCAGGCGCTGAGAAAGATGCAAAGAATAAAAAACTCTACAGCATTGAGGAGCTTCTACAGATACCAGGGATTTCTGAAACAGACTTTGAAAGACTGAGGCCCTATGTCACATGTTATACTGATGGAAGGATAAACATAAACACAGCACCAGTAGAGGTTCTCATAACCCTTGATGGGTTATCTGATAGCACTGTTGATGCTATAATAGCCTACAGAGAAAAAAGGCCCTTTGAGACAAAAGCAGGATTGAGGGATGTCCCTGGGGTAACCGATTCAGTTTACCAATCCCTTCAGAACAGATACGACATAAAGACCTATGTTTATGGTATATCTATAAAGGCAGAAAGCTCAGGGATAAAGAGATTTATATACGGCGTTGTTGATTCTATGAGTACTGGAGATGCTTCAGCCTTAAAATATTACAGGGAAGAATAGAGAGTGGCATATATAACAATGGGTGTGAAATTCCTTTTTATTGACATAGGTGAAAAGACAAACCTGATCCTTGCCGAAAAAACTAAGGAAGGCCTGAGGATATTAAAGCAGAAAGGGCTTCCTGATGGTGACAACCTGGTTGGTGGAGTGAGTAACGGTAAAGCCCTTAAGGATGCCCTTGGTGAATTCTTACCTAAAAAGCTCAGCATTACACCCCTTGTGTATTATCTCAGTCTTTCTGTAAAAGAACTCGGGTTCAGGATTATCGAAGTTCCTTTTAAGGAGGAAGAAAAGCTAAAGGATGTCATACCCTTTGAATTAAGACAGAGGCTTATAAATAGCAGTGAAGAACCTGTCTATGATTTTTTGAGGCTTCCTTCGTCAAAAAATGGAAACACAAAGGTTCTCGTGGTCTATTCAGAAAAGGAGCGACTCAAAGGACTCCTCAAAGGACTATCAGAGGCTGGTATTGAGCCTGATGTAATTACCTCTTTTGGATTAAGGAAGATTTTAAAAAATGGTCTCGAGTCTTTGGCGGAAAAAGTAACAGTTCAGGACTTAACAGTTGAGGACCTTGTAAATCCACCTGAATATGAAGATCAAATCCTTGAGATTCTACAAAAAGAGGCCCGCTCACCTCTAATAAACCTGAAAAAAGGAGTTATAGACCTCACCCTCCAGTCAGAAATCTTGAAGAAAAGGATAAGACTTACTGAGGTCCTTCTTGCAATATTAATCCTCCTGCTCGGTGTCTCCTTTTCTATAACTATTTTAAAAAGGTATAACACAATATCTGAAACAAAGGCATGGATAACCAAGGAGTTCAAAAAGGAGTTCCCTCAGGAAAGGCTCAAGGACGAGGTCCTTCAGCTAAGGTCTCACATAAAAGAACTCAGGGATAAAAGGGACCTTCTAAAAGGCATACCAGTAGTGGAAAGGCTGAAGGGGATAAAACCTCCTCAGGGGATTGTTGTAGATGAAGTTACAATGGATTTAAAAGGCATGACGATTAAAGGAGAGGCTGTTGACCTTTCAAGATTAGAGGCCTTTAGGGAAGGTCTGAAGTCTTTATTAATAGAACCAGCTATTCAGGATACCTCCCAATTTTCGGGTAAGATAAGGTTCACCATTGGTGGAGAAGTAAAGGCAGGTATAGAATGAACAGAGCTATTTACAGGACTATTATACTTTTCAGCCTCTTGCTCCTTGTCTCAATATCTGGTATCTCTATAAACCTGAGGCTCCAGAAAGAACTCGATTACCAGCAAAAAAGGGCAAAGGACTTCAGAAAACTTATCACTGAATATAGAATGCTTAAAGAGGAGGTATCAAGATACGAGAGGGGAAATGAGAAGATAAATATCCTTAATGAGGTAAACTCCATAATCGAAAAGACAGGTCTCAAAGAGAGGTTAAGGAGCATTAAGCCCTCTCAGAAAAAAGAAACTGTTATTGGAACAATAGAAGAAATGGAGCTCAATATGGAAAGACTTACCATGAATGAGATTGCCAACCTCCTCTACCAAATAAATCAGAGACCTTTTATAACCATAAGTAAACTGAGTCTCAAACGTTCCTTTAGCTCGCCATCTTTATTGAATGCTACATTTCTTCTGTCCACATTTAGTGAAAAACCCTCTCCAATAAAGAGATGAAGCACTGCTGTCCAAAATAAATTGGAAGGGGCTTTTAAAATGGGCTGAAGTAGGCTACAGGCTATAGGCCATAGGTGATAGGCTGTAGGCAATAGGA
>DAISHO010000101.1:0-6829 GCA_036822495.1 Thermodesulfovibrionales bacterium | reverse complement strand
TTATCCCATCCTTTATATTTCTCAAAAGCACCCTCTAAATCTGCTGTTATCTGATAGACCCTATCTTCGAGGGTTCCCTCAAGATACTGTCTGAAATCCTTTATCATAAGCTCTCTTAACAGAAAGGCAGAAGAGAGGGCTATCAGGGACACACTGATAAGAAGAATAAAAAATTTAAACCAGAGGCCTCTAAGCATCTCTCTTCCCTATGAACTTATATCCCACACCATAGATGGTAAGAATGAATTCAGGCCTTTTGGGGTCATCACCGAGTTTCTGTCTGATATTTTTGATGTGGGCATCAATGCTCCTTTCATATCCCTCAAACTCATAGCCAAGGGCCTTCTGGACAAGCTCTTCTCTTGTAAATACCCTATTCGGAGATCCTGCGAGGCAATAGAGGACCCTAAATTCTGTTGGTGTGAGCCCAACGGTTCTTCCACCCTTCTTAACCTCATAACTGTCACTGTCAATCACAAGCTGACCTCCATTAAAACTCATTATCCCGCTTTTCAACCCCCTCTTTTCATACCTCCTGAGCAAAGCCTTAACCCTGAAGACAAGCTCTCGTGGACTGAAGGGTTTAACAACATAGTCATCAGCTCCAAGACTGAATCCCTTAATCCTCTCTTCCTCAGAGGACTTTGCTGTTAACATAATAACAGGTATATCATCCCTGTCCTTTATGAACTGACATATCTCCTCTCCTGAAATATCAGGAAGCATGAGGTCAAGGATAACGAGGAGGGGCCTTTCCTTTGAAAGCCTCTCGAGGCCCTCCTTCCCGGTAGCTGTATGAATAACCCTGAAGCCCTCTGCCTCAAGGTAAGCCTTTACAACCCTTGCTATTGACCTTTCGTCTTCAATTATCAGGATTGGTTCCACAGGATTATTATACCTAAATGTTTTGTATAATAAATTGATGCCGCTCCGCATTATTATAGATGGATATAATCTTATGGGCATCTATCATAGAGACCTTGAAAGGGAGAGGAACAGGCTCATTGAGAAGCTGAAGAGATACAGAAATAAAAGAGGCCACCAGATAATCCTCGTATTTGATGGATATAAATCTGACAGGCTTAAGAGGGATATTGTCGAACATACCGGGATAAAGGTTATATACACTAAGGCAGGAGAGACAACAGATGAATTCATATGCTCCTTTTTGAAGAATACCAGTGCTCAGTGGGTAGTTGTCAGCTCTGACCATCTTATCCAGAAGGAGGCATGGAGTAATAACTCCATACCCATAAGCTCAGAAGAGTTTGAAGGGGCCCTTGAAAGGGCTTTAGGTAGTGATCAGAAAGAAGAAAACCCTGATCTGTCAGAAGTGGATCATCTATTGATAGAGAAATTAAGTATTGACAATCTTCAGAATGAAATAAGAAAAAAGGGAAATCCGAGACAACTTTCAAAGAAGGAAAAGAGCATCGCAAGGATTCTGGAGAAGTTATGATAAGAAAGGAGCTGAGACCCCATGAGATTCTTACCATATTCTTTGCTGCCTTATTCCTCTCTATAGCTATTCTATTCAAAGAAAGAATAGAGAGGCTTTTCTATCTTATCCCTCTATATCTTTCTATCATAGCCTTTCAGTTTGTAAGATTCCCCGATCTACCTTTCTGGTCACGAAGGTCCTTGCCTTTTAAGGGTTCTAACAATAACAACATAGGAAGGGAGTTTCTTGTGCCTATAATAAGTGTGGTTTTTATCTTTGACAGTCTTGAATGGATAGTCCATCCTGTAAATCCTGTTGATATTGACCCTATCCTTTTAAAACTTGATTATCTCCTTACAGGGACATATCCAACAGTTGCCCTCCAGAGATTCGTAAACCCTTTTTTAACAGAGGTATTACAGCTTGCTTACACATCCTATTATTTTATCCCCGTGATACTCGGAATCACCCTCAAAGCTCACAAGAAAGAAAAGGAATTCAATGAAGCCCTATTTCTGGTGCTCCTATGCTTTTATCTTTCCTATCTGGGTTATCTCCTCTTTCCTGCCCTTGGACCGAGATTTTACATAAAGGAATTACACACTGTCGAGCTAAAAGGGGTATTGCTGATGGAACCTATTCATGAACTTTTAAACAGGCTTGAGGGTATAAAAAGGGATGCCTTCCCGAGCGGTCATACAGCCATTGCACTTCTGTGTTTATTTATAGCATACAAACACGAAAGAGGGCTCTTCTGGTGGCTGGCCCCGGTTGTTACAATGCTCGTATTTTCAACAGTCTATCTGAGATACCATTATGTAGTTGATGTGTTAGCAGGTATAGCCCTCACAGGCCTTATCCTGATAGTAGGTCCATATCTATACAGGAGACTGAAGGCTGAATCATGACTGTCGCTTGGTCGCACTATGAAAGGCCATATACTCATAGTTGAAGATGAGGCAAAGATAGCCGAGATATTGAGGCTCTATCTTGAAAGAGAGGGGTTCAGGATTACCCATTCTTTAACAGGCACTGATGCCCTTTCAATTATCAGAAAGGATAGACCTGACCTGATTATCCTCGACCTGATATTGCCTGATATAGAAGGTGAAGAGCTCTGTTCTATTATAAAAAAAGAGCATGACATACCAATCCTCATGCTTACTGCAAAATCATCAGAAGACGAAAAAGTAAAAGGTCTCGATGCAGGTGCAGACGACTATGTTGTTAAGCCTTTTGGACCAAAGGAATTGATGGCAAGGATCAGGGCAATTCTGAGGAGGACATCAAGGACTTCAAAGATATTGAGCTTTAACAATGGAGGTCTTGTTATAGATCTGGAAGCCCATGATGTTATAAGCTATGGGAAGCCTGTTGCATTAACAAATACAGAATTCAGAATCCTTGCCTTTCTTGCAGGAAGACCATCACAGGTATTCACCCGTGAGAAAATCATCAGGGCTATCCTTGGATATGACTTTGAAGGCTATGACAGGACAGTTGATGCCCACATTAAAAATATCCGTCAGAAGATCGAAAAAGACCCAGCCCATCCAGTCTTTATTAAAACCCTTTACGGCATTGGATATAAGTTTGCAGGTATAAAAGACAATGAAAAATAAACTCTTCCTTGCCTTTACAGGAATAATATTAATTGGTCTCTTGAGTAATACGCTTTTTGCCTGGCTTATCTATAGAGATTTCGATGCCTACTCAAAGAGCCTTAGGGAAGACCAGCTCGGATGGGTGGTATCATCCGTAGAGACGAGTTATATAGATGGTAGATGGAACAGACAAGCCCTCATAGATGCCCTTCACTGGGGTCTTATGCTCGGCTTTTACATAAAGGTTTATGATAGATATGGGAATATGCTTTTGACTTCAGAGGATATACTACCCTTTCTCCATCCTGAGATGAAAAGGAGGATGGAAGAGACAATAGACCTGAAAAGCCATAGTGATGAAGAAAGGACCATTAAATTATATGCAGGCCATGATCATGCCCACGAAGGTAAAACTAAAGAGAGTCCTGCTGTTACTTCGCCATTAAATATAGGAACGATCCTTGTAAGGAGCCTCACCCCCTGGGGAATTGCCAGAGAAAAGGAGCAGGCCTTTAAGGAAAAACTGATTCTCTTCCTTGGTGGTTCTATTATATTCGTCACCATTGCATCCCTCCTTACAGCCTATCTATTGAGTTATCTCATCTCGAGGCCCTTCAAGAAACTCAAGGATGCCACTGAGAGATTAAGAGAGGGTGATCTCTCAGTTAGAATCGATATTAAAGGCATTGATGAAGTTACATCACTCAGTGAATCCTTTAACAGATTGACAGAAAGCCTCCAAAGAGAGGATGAGTTGAGGAGGCATCTCTCCAGCCAGCTTACCCACGAGTTCAGAACCCCTCTTACCATATTAAAGGCAAACATAGAGGCCCTGAAGGACGGAGTGATAAACACGGAAAAGGCGGTATCCAATATGGAACAGGAGGTCAGGAG
Organism: Thermodesulfovibrionales bacterium; assembly: GCA_036822495.1. Lineage (GTDB taxonomy): Bacteria > Nitrospirota > Thermodesulfovibrionia > Thermodesulfovibrionales > CALJEL01 > CALJEL01. Next base: position 2,890 of record DAISHO010000101.1, on the reverse strand, counting down.
ATTAGAGAAGCTTACTGAAGGAATGGAGGAGATAGTTCGGGCAGAGGCATCTTTATTTACAAAGATTAAACCCGAGGAGATAGAACTGGATAAATTTCTGAGGGATATTACAGAACCAGTGGAGAAGGAATTTATCAAAAAAGGCCTTTATCTTGATATTAAAGCAGAAAACCTCCATGTTCGCTCAGACCCTGAAAAACTCACAATTATCATCAGAAATATCATCCAGAATAGCCTCCGATATACCCAGAGCGGTGGCGTCACTATCAGTGCAGGAGGCAATAGCGAGGAATTCACCATAATAATAAGCGACACAGGCAAGGGCATAGAGCCTTCAAGACTCCCTTTTATCTTTAAAAGATTTTACAGAGATGAATCTTCAGAAGGACTTGGCATAGGTCTGAGTATAGTGGAAGAACTTGTCAGATTGCTTGAAGGCTCTATTGAGGTAAAAAGTGAACATGGAAAAGGGACAAGGGTGGAGATGAGATTCAGGAACCTGAAATGAAGAAGACCATTACTGTGAAGGTTAAACCTGGTGCAAGGAAGAGAGAAATATTCGAGACAGGAGAAGGGCTCCTTGTCCATCTAACCTCGCCACCTGAAAAAGGAAAGGCAAATGAAGAGCTTATAGAAGTCCTTTCAGAACATTTCAGGACGGCAAAATCAAGGATAAACATAAAGAAAGGCAAAAGCTCCAGGATAAAGGTCATAGAGATAGATATGGTATAATTCTCGGTGGCAAGGTAACAGTATGGAAAAATTTCTTATCTATCTCACAAAGACCATTGGTAATCTTGGCTATCCCGGTATATTCATCCTCATGGCAATGGAGAGTACAGTTATCCCTCTGCCAAGTGAGCTGATTATGCCTCCAGCAGGTTATCTTGCATCAAAAAAGGAGCTCAATATATTTGCTGTTATTGCTGCTGGCACCCTTGGAAGTCTTGCAGGTGCTTATGTGAACTACTTTTTTTCAAGACACCTCGGCAGACCCCTCCTCATTAGATATGGAAGATATGTCTTTATAAATGAAAAAAAGCTAAAAAAGATTGAAGACTTCTTTATCAAACATGGTGAGATATCTGTCTTTACAGGAAGGCTTCTTCCAGTTGCAAGACATCTTATATCCATTCCAGCGGGCCTTGCAGGAATGAATGAGCTTAAATTTTCTTTATATACAATTCTTGGTGCAGGTATATGGGTAAGTGTCCTTACATACATTGGATATCTTATAGGAGAAAATGAAGAGCTAATAAAGGAATATTCAAAAGAGGCTGCTATAGGTGTTGCCATATTTGCTGTTGTGATAATAATGCTCTATACAATAATCCATAAGTTTAAAGGCTTCAGGCGTTAAGCTATAGCCTGCGTGTAGTGAAAGACTTGATTTTTTTAATATTTCGGTATACACTTTAAAAAACTCATAGAAAGGGGGTGAAACAGTGAAGAGCCTATCCTATGTTATTTCAATCCTTATCCTTGGTCTTGTCTTTGCCTGTGCCCCAAAAGAGGCTATCAAACAAGAGGTGGATCCTCTGAAATCCCGCATTGATGCCCTTGAAAAAAAGGTTGCTGACATTGAGCAGAGATTGAACAATTTAGAGGGGAAGGTCAATGCCATGTCTTCTGATGTAGAAACAGCAAAAAAAGAGGCAAAAGAGGCAAAGGCTGCTGCTGAAAATGCTGTAAATGCCTCAAAGGCATCAACAGAAAAGGCAGAGGCTGCTGCTAAGAGGGCAGAAGAGGCTGCTAAAAAGGCAGAGGCATCAGTAGAAAAGGCAGAAACAGCTGCCAAGAAGTCCCAGAAGGCCTTTGAACTCCAGCAAAAGAAGTAATTTAAAGTGAAGAGGTGAATTGGTGAAGAGGAAAATATCCCTTCACCGATTCACCAAAAATATTCACTCCTTCATCTGTAGCCTTCAGCCTATTGATGGCCTATTTTCACAGGTATGCCACTCTTATCCTTTATAGCCTTATAGAGCTTCTCCAGATCTACAGAATTGATAAGATTCATCCTTACAAGCATCATGATTGCCTCATCATAATAGTTTCTGTCCTTCCATTTATTATCATTGTGAACCTCAATATAAATATCCCTGCCCTTTTTACCAATCTTTATGGCCTCTCTTACAATATACACAGTTGTATCCACCCTCACTTTATAAAAGAGCTTCACGATATCCTCAGGATAGAGCCTGATACATCCATGGCTCACATTTCTTCCAATTCCCCAGGGCTTATCAGTTCCATGAATAAGGATACTGCTCCAGGAAAGCCTGAGGGCATGACTTCCGAGGGGATTGTCAGGACCTGGAGGAACTACTGCTGGTAGCTCTGGTCGCTCCTTTCTTATGGATTCAGGAACCTTCCAGTAAGGAGACTCTATCTTCTCTGTAATCTTAAAAACACCAGGTGGTGTCTCAGCTCCCTCATCTCCTATACCAACAGGAAAAGTCATAACGAATTTTTTTTTGTTTTTTTTAAAAAAATAATAAAGCCTCATCTCCGATAGATTTACAACTATACCCTTTTCAGGTCTTTTCGCAGGAAGAATCCAGAGAGTGGGTATCTTTATTTTTTTTCCAGGAGGTGGCACAAAGGGATCTATAGAAGGATTTGCATCAACAATCTCATTGTATCCAAGGTCAAAATATCTTGCTATCTCTATAAGAGACTCATTCTCCTTTACCTCATAATATCTCAACATACCAATCAGGTTATTTGTGCCTGTAAAGGAATAGGTATCAATGGCAATAGATAAAAGAGGAAAGCAGAAAACCATTAGTAGAGCAATTATAGTGCAACTGACCGACAGTGCAATAATTTTACAAGGAACACATCTGTCCAAGATAAGTCTTAAAAGGGCATGAGGCCAACTATTACTTAC
>DAISHO010000100.1:0-6836 GCA_036822495.1 Thermodesulfovibrionales bacterium | reverse complement strand
CATGGTCATTTATGAGTATAAAGGACTCACCAGGCTTCAGGTTATCAAAGGTCCTGAATATTAAAGGATGCCTTTCTCTCGGGATGACCTCTCTTACATCAAGTTCTATCATTATCTTTATTTTTACCGAAAACCCCTAAGAGGGCTATGATTTAAATCATATTTTCCTATATAGACAAATGTGACTAAAGTCATGTTTAAAGTTCACTGAAGGATGGATAATTAAAATAGAAAATAATCTTTAGTAGGAGGTGTTTTATGGAAGTCATTCTTGAGAAGGAAACAAAGGCAGAGACAACACCAATGATGGATGAGCTCTGCAAAGGACCATGGCCAAGTCACGCAAAGGAGTTAAAGAGGACTCGATACCCTGTTATGATGTATGAGGAGGCAATGAAGGAGCGTTATACCCAATGGGGGCATGGAGGCATGTCCTCAGTCCCTGGACTCGGTTCTGGTGCAATTGCAAGAAAATCCAGAAGACCCGACATTATAAGTCACTCCCATCTCATCAGGGTCCTCGGTGCACCAGGAAACTTCTACAAGGCATCGACCTTCAGAAAAATACTTGATATAGCCGACAAATATGGAGATAGCTCTCTTCATGTCCTTACAACGAACTATAACATCGAGATATGTGGTTTGATGACTAATGAAGACATGAAGGCTGTTACACTTGAACTTAATGCCATAGGTTATGATGTGGGTTCTGCTGGTGATGCTATAAGGAATATACCTGATTGTATGGGTCCTGCCCTCTGTGAATATGCTGTTATGGACACACCAAGGCTCAAATACTTTATGACAAAGCACTATATCGATGATATTCAATATCCGAGATTTCCCTTTAAGATAAAGACAAAGATGTCGGGCTGTCCTAATGACTGCGGAAAGGCCCTTCTGCATGGCGATATAGGGATTATAGGTGTCTTCAGGGACCTGCCAAAGGTTGACAATGAGAGGCTTCATGAGTGGATTAAGAGGGGTGGTAATATCCAGTGGGTTACAGATCGCTGTCCTACAGAAGCTATGGTATGGGATGGAAAGATGCTCGAGATAGAACCAGATAGATGTATCAGATGTATGTACTGTATTAACAGGATTCCAGCTATCAAACCAGGAGATGACAGGGGTGTAGCAATTACAGCAGGTGGAAAGATGAAGGGGAAATACGGACCCATGAAGGGAAAGGTTGTTTTTCCCTTCGTAAAGGTCACTCCACCAGATTATAAAGAACTTGTAGAGGCCTATAACAGGATATTGCAGGTTTATGATGACAATGGAAGAAAAAAGGAGAGGATAGGTGATATGATTCAGAGGCTCGGGTTTGACAGGTTTCTTGAGCTCTGTGGAGTTCAGCCCATGCCAATGCATTTTTCATCTCCAAGAAGGAATACCTTCTATCACTGGAGTGAAGAAGAATTAGGAGGAGGTTTAAGATGACCCAGATTGGAGGTATAGGTGTACCACCTGTGGAGGAGAATATCCCTCCCGTGGTGTTGAGAAATTATGGGAGATGGGATACCCATGAGATTGTCAGACCAGGTGTCATAAAGCGTGTAGCCCTGTCTGGAGAGGTCTGTTATACTGTAAGGATCGCCATGCCACCCTCGAGGATAAGTGTTGCCACGATGCGCGAGCTCTGTGACCTTGCTGATAAATACTCAGGTGGTTATTTCAGGATAACCCTCAGAAATTCCTTTGAGTTTGTTGATGTGGACCCTCAGAGGATTGATGACCTGATAAAGGAGGTGGAGGCCCTTGGATTCCCTGTTGGGGGTACAAAGAATTCAATGCACAATATAATGGCATGTCCTGCCTGGATTCACTGCAATCTTCCAGCTACAGACTCCCCTGGTATTGCAAAGGCAATCGGTGATGCCCTTATTGAAGAATTTAAGAATCACCGACTTCCCTCTTGGCTAAAGATCAATATAGGTGCCTGCGCAAACATCGAAGAGGCCCTTATGGCTGATATTGGAATAATTGGGGTCCACAGGGATATCCCTATCGTCCTTGAAGACAAGATCAAGATATGTGAACAGCCGACTGTTATAAGGAGCTGTCCAACGGGTGCAATAAGGGCAAAGGGAAGGGAGAGCGTGGAGATTATTGCTGAAAAGTGTATTCACTGCGGTGCCTGCACAATGCACTGCGAGGCGATACTTACAGGTAATCCGAAACTTGATGGTTTTGCTGTCTCGGTTGGTGGAAAGGCCTCGAATACAGGAAGCGGCCCTGATCTAGGAAGGGTCGTGATACCCTATCTTCCAAACAATCCTCCAAGATGGCCTGAGGCTGTGGAGGCTGTAATAAAGATTGTTGATGCCTGGAGGAAGGATGCAGAGCCGGACGAGAGAATGAGGGAGTGGATAAACAGGATTGGCTGGGACAGATTCTTTAAAAAGACAGGAATAAGAGTGAGTTTAAAGGATATTGATGGATATTATTATGGAAATGAGTTTGCCAGATCAGACCTGAGGTTTGGCTGGTAAACTCGAAAGGAGGTTTAAAATGGGCACAGCAATTGCAATTGATGAGAGAAAGACTATTGAGCTTGATGAGGATGGTTATCTTGTCAATATTGATGACTGGGATGTAAAGGTTGCAGAGTATATTGCTGAAAGAGAGGGCCTTGAGCTGACACCAGAACACTGGAAGATTATCACCGCAATAAGGATTTACTATGAAAGAACAGGCACATCACCACTTTGTGGAAAGATCCTCAAGGACTTCGGCCTTTCAAAAAAGGACCTTTACAGGCTCTTTCCATCAGGTCACATCAGGGGTGCTTATAAACTTGCAGGGCTTCCGAAACCTTCTGGTTGTAATTAATTATGAGGGAGGAAAGAGAGATAATCATAACAGAGGAAGACCTTAATGAGGCCCTGAGGGAATTAGGTACATATATAGATGTTACACCTGAAGACCTGAAGCTCCTTTTCGACCTTTCCCTCAGGATAGCAAAAGAGAGATGTCTTACATCCTGGATTGCTCAGGATATAATGACAAGGGATGTAATTAGTGTGAGGCCTGATACAGATATCTATGAGGCGGGAAGGTTGATGATCAGACATGGGATAAGTGGACTTCCTGTTATTGATGATGAAGGTATTTTAAGAGGCATTATAACAGAAGCAGACCTCCTCACCCTCGCAGGGATACCAAAAGGTCATGTCTTTAATGAGAAGGTTATGTCTTACATAGGCCGAAGGGCTTCTAAGCCGAAGCGAGTGGCTGATGTAATGACAAAAGATGTAATATCAGTAACTCCTTCAACATCAGTAAGAACTATTGCGAAGATTCTCCATAAGAAGGGGATAAAAAGGGTTCCTGTTGTCGATATAAAAGGTAAGGTCATAGGGATAGTATCGAGGACTGATATCCTCAGGGTTTTGTGTTCTGAAGAAACTGAGGGTATGACATAAATCATACCCTCAGCCTGACCCGCCAGTTTATATTAATAAAAAATCCACAAGGAGGTCTATTATGAGAGGAGATATTGAGTGCCCATCCTGTTCATCTGTAAACATACCGAAGGAGGAACAAAACCTTCACAGACTATCCCACTGGCCCATCCAGATAAAACTCATTGGAACAGTTGCGCCATTTCTTAATGATGCAGACCTCGTTGTTGCAGCAGACTGTACTGCCTTTGCAGCAGACAGATTCCACGAGAGATTTCTTAAGGGCAGAAAACTCCTTATAGGATGTCCAAAGCTCGATGATGCCCAGTATTATCTTGAGAAATTCACAGAGATATTTTCGAACATACCTATCAAAGACATTACATGTGTAAGGATGGAGGTACCCTGCTGTGGAGGTATGACTGTTGTATTGAGGGAGGCCCTGAAGAGGAGCGGAAAGGCTGTTCCTTTAAAAGAGGTTATTGTTGGTGTGAAGGGTGACCTTCTTGCAGAGAGAAACATAACATTAGAATAGGTTGATCACCTAATTTTTCAATGTTGTCATACCTGTCCAAAATAGGCATAAGGCTGAAGAACAGTCCAGGCTGAAGTTTCTTTTAAGGATTTATTTTTCTTAAGCCTATTTTAAGAGTTCTTTCCAATTTGCTTTGGACAGCAGTGCACTACTGTCAATATTAACTTTATTTTAGCTTGAAAGAATCAGACTGCCTATCGGATACCTTTTCCTCCATATCCAGGCCATTAGAGGCCAGAGAATTGACATAGCTGTTTCCTTTTGATTATTATTTTCTTAATGAAAGATAAGATAATAAAGGCCTACCAGGACAGCATTGCAGTCAAAGAAGCCTTTTTCAGGGATAATATTGATAAGATAATCGAGGTATCAAGGCTGATTGCGAGTGCCTTTGATGAAGGTAAAAAACTTATCCTTTTTGGAAATGGCGGAAGTGCTACTGATGCCTCCCATATAGCTGCTGAATTTGTAAACAGATTTAAGCGAGAAAGACCTGGCCTTCCGGCTATAAGCCTAACAACAGATATGGCTGTTATTACATCCATTGCAAATGATTACGACTATTCCGAGGTCTTTGCAAGACAGCTGAGGTCTCTTTCTGAAGAAGGAGATATAGCAATTGCCATAAGCACGAGCGGAAATTCTCCCAATGTCCTTAAGGCAGTTGATGTAGCAAAAAAAAGAAAACTTAAGACCATAGCATTTACAGGAATAAAGGGTGTCAAGCTTGCCTCAAAGGTCAATTTTGCCTTTGTTGTCCCCTCTGATGATACCCCAAGGATACAGGAGACCCACATAACCCTCGGTCATGTCCTCTGCCAGATGGTGGAGGAGATACTCTTTGAAACACCAAGGAAGAGATAGGCTCCCTATTGAAAGGGGCTGTAACTCTCAGAACCATGGTCTGATAATCCTCGGCATTGACCCCGGTACAGTGAATCTCGGATACGGCATTATAAGACAGAATTCCAGAGAATACGAATATGTCTCCTCTGGTGTCCTGAAGATACCAAGGACAAAGGTAATTCATGAAAGACTGAGAATCATTTATGAAGGACTTGAGGATATAATAAAAAGATATTCACCACAGGTTGCTGTGATTGAGAAGATATTTTTTGCAGGAGGTGTTAAGGCAACTCTCAACCTTGGCTATTCAAGAGGTGTTGCCATGCTTGCTGTTGCAAGATATGATATTCCTATTTATGAATATTCAACCCTTGAGGTAAAAAAGGCTATTACAGGTTATGGGAGGGCTGATAAGGTTCAGGTTGGAGAGATGGTAAAGAGACTCCTTTTTCTTAATAAAAAACCTGATCCTGACAGTGCTGATGCCCTTGCCCTCTGTATCTGTCATGCCCATAATATCTTAACGAGGATAAGATGATAGGTTTTTTAAGAGGCAGGATTCTCAGGAGATCTCCACAGCACATAATCCTTGATGTGGGAGGTGTTGGATACATTGTTCAGATACCTATAAGCACTTTTGAGAGATTGAAAGGAACTGATTCTGAGGTTTCCCTTCATATCCACACAGTCTTTAAGGAAGACAGTCTTCAGCTTTATGGATTCTTTACAGAGGAGGAACGGGAGATCTTCACAACCCTTCTCAATGTCAATGGCATAGGACCAAAGACAGCTCTCAATATCATCTCTTATCTTCCTCCAGAGGGGTTAAGAAAGGCCCTTCAGGATGAGGATATAAAAAGCCTCACAAAGATACCAGGCCTCGGGAAAAAGACAGCCCAGAGGATTATCCTTGAACTGAGGGATAAGATTCCTGATAAAATGAAAAAAGAAGACAGGGTCTATGATGATGCCCTCTCTGCCCTTGTTAATCTTGGTTATCAGAAGGCTCAGGCAAGGGAGGCCCTTGAGGTGGTTCAGAAAAAAGGTCTTGTCTCCATAGAGGATATCCTTAGAGAGGCCCTGCGAATCCTTACAATTGATGGTGCAGGTAATCCTTAGGATATGAAAAAAGAGGACATAGATAGAGAGATAACACCCCTTAAGAAGGAGCAGGATAACCAGTATGAGGTTACCTTAAGGCCAAGAACCCTCTCCGAATTTATAGGTCAGGAGAGGATAAAGGAGAACCTTTTAGTATTCATAAAGGCAGCATCTCAGAGGCAGGAGCCCCTTGACCACATCCTCTTTTCAGGACCTCCTGGTCTTGGAAAGACCACCCTTGCAAATATCATTGCTAATGAACTCGGTGTAAATATAAAGACTACATCAGGGCCTGTCCTTGAAAGACCTGGAGACCTCGCAGCCATACTCACAAGCCTTTCAGACAGGGATGTCCTTTTTATAGATGAGATTCACAGACTTCCAAGGATTGTAGAGGAGGTCCTTTATCCAGCCATGGAGGATTTTCAGCTTGATATAATCATAGGCCAGGGACCGAGTGCCAGGACATTAAAACTTAATCTACCGAGATTCACCCTGATTGGTGCTACAACAAGGACAGGTCTTCTCACATCACCCTTAAGAGACAGATTTGGAATCCTTATGAGGCTTGAATTCTATAAACCAGAGGAATTAACAACTATTATCCTGAGGTCTGCAAGGATCCTCGACATATCTATAAGGGAGGAGGCTGCAGTAGAGATAGCAAGGCGTTCAAGAGGTACGCCAAGGATTGCAAACAGGCTCCTGAGAAGGATAAGGGATTTTGCAGAGGTCAAGGGAAACGGGGTTATAGATATTGAGATAGCAAGATTTGGTCTTAATGCCCTTGATGTGGATGAAAGAGGTCTTGATGAGATGGACAGAAAACTCTTAAGAACAATAATCGAGAAATTTGGAGGTGGACCTGTAGGTATTGAGAGCCTTTCAGCGTCTTTAAGAGAGGAAAAGGATACCATAGAGGATGTCTATGAACCCTATCTCATGCA
>DAISHO010000099.1:0-6840 GCA_036822495.1 Thermodesulfovibrionales bacterium | reverse complement strand
CGTAAGTAATAGTTGGCCTCATGCCCTTTTAAGATTTATCTTGGACAGATGTGAGGGTTAAGGTATGTACGAAGAATTTTATGGCCTTTCAAAGAAACCCTTTTCCAAGACACCTGACCCTGAGTTTCTTTATCTTAGCAGGACTCATGAAGAGGCCCTTGCAAGGCTTCAGTATGCTGTGGAGGAGAAGGAGATAGTTCTTCTTACAGGTGAGGTTGGCTCAGGAAAGACCACCATAACGAGGGCATTAATGGATAGCATGGACAACTCATTATACTATTTTATCCTTATATTAAATCCGAGACTCACACCTGTGCAGTTTCTTAAATTGATTCTCAAAAGACTTGATATTGAAGAAATACCTTCCAACAGGCATGACCTTACAGAGCTTCTTTATGAAAAACTCTACTCCCTCTATAGTTCCGGTAAGACACCCGTTTTGATAATAGATGAGGCCCAGCTTATTACTGACAGGAGGGTCTTTGAAGAGCTGAGACTTATCAGCAATTTTCAACTCGATAAAGAAAATCTCCTTTCAATCATACTGGTTGCCCAGCCTGATATCCGTAAGAGGATACGCAATAAGGTCTATCTCCCCCTCAGACAGAGGATAGGTCTTTATTATCATTTAGGACCATTAACAGAAGAAGAGGTTAGGGAATACATTGAATTCAGACTCAGAAAGGCAGGCAGGATAGAGCCCCTGTTTACCGATGGAGCAATCAAGAGGCTATATCTATATTCCGAGGGTTTACCAAGGGTTATTAATAATATCGCAAATGCCTCCCTTCTTGAGGGAATGGGCAGAGAGGCATATATTATTGATGAGGAAATAATTGATGCAGCTGCAAGAGAACTGGGATATGATATTAAAGAGCATGAAAAGATTGGAGCATAGGGAGATATGGATATTGCAAAGATAAGAAAGAAAAAAAGGCAGACAGAAGAAAAGGAGAGGTCGGACAAAGCCATGTCAGGGGCAGAAGAAATGGATAATCTAAGGTCTCCAGCTGAGGAAGGCAGGATTCTGGAAGGGACATCAGTGGCAACCCCTTATATTTCTGAGCCCATGAAGCCAATAAGAGAGAGCAATTTAGATACAGGAACAGCGAGATTAGAACCCCTCTTACACCCTGAGGTGAAGTATGAAGAGGAGATAGAACTATTAGTTTTTAAGCTTGGCAGTGAAGAATACAGTTTCAGGCTTGAGGATGTCAGGGAGATATTAAAGAAACAGTTCATAACAAATGTTCCTCTTTCTCCAGCTTCAGTTATCGGGGTAACCTCATTGAGGGGGACGGTGATACCAGTTATTGACCTTTCTTTAAAACTTCTCGGGATACCTTCAAGGAATGAAAGAAAAAACAGGATACTTATTATGGAGGGAAGTAAAGGCATAATAGGTTGTATAGTGGATGAGGTTGAGGGGGTTGTGAGATGCGGTTCTGAACAGCGGAGAGGACTTCCTGAAAATATGACTGAAAAGGAGAAGGCCTTCATGGAGGCTATATTTGTTGTGGATAATAGGTTTATTACCCTTTTGAAAAAGGATATTATAGAGCTTACACGATTTAACAAAGAAGGTAAGGAGGCATGATGATAAAAGAACGGCTGGGCTATAAGATAATTATCCCTGGTGTTCTTTTCACTATTATTGCTATTATTGCAGGTTCAGCCATTATCTATCTTTACATGAGGACAAACATATACAGGGTCTCCTCGGAGAGGGTCAGTACAACTGCTGAGCTTATTAAAAAGAACATAGAAAGGACAATGCTTGAGGGAAAGGCAGAGGTTACAGCAAGACTCATAGATGACATGAAGACTATAAAGGGGATAGAGCAAATAGAGATCTTTAATCACGAGGGAAGGGAGGCCTTCAAAAAGGGAGCCCTACCAGCAGAGTATGAAACAATAAAGAACCTGAAACCAGGAGAGGTCTTCACAACAAGTTTTCAGGATAGGATCGTAACCTATGTTCCTCTGGAGAATTTTCCTTCCTGTCAGGCCTGTCATCCCCATGAATTGAAGATCCTTGGTGCAGTTAAGGTCTCCCATCCTCTGATTAGTGAGAAGATGAGATTGAGGAGGCTCTTAATTACATTAATAGTCCTTGGAATCTTTGCTGCTATTTCATTAGCAGGTATCTTTTACTTGATACTCCACAGAAAGGTTCTTGAACCTGTAAAGATTCTTAAAAAGGCCTCTGAGGATATGGCGGCTGGGAGGCTCTCCTTTGAGCTTCAGATACCAGGAGAGGATGAGATGGCCCGCCTGAGCTCCTCCATCAGAGAGGCACTCCGGGCTATAAGCGTGATACTTTTAAGGGTAAAGGAAGTAGCGAATAGGGTATCAAAGGTTGCCTCCTCTGTAGAAAAGGACTCTAAGAAGACTGTTGAAGGGACACAGCTCGAGGCAGAGGCAATGCAGAATATATCCTCCTCTGTAGAGGAGCTCAATTCTGCAATTTCTGAGATTGCAGAAAGCATTGATGGACTTGCTGCATCAACAGAGGAGACAGCAGCATCAATGGAGCAGATATCAACGAATATCAGTCAGATAACAGAGGGGATGCATGAGCTTTCAGAGGCTGTTGATGGAGCTGCCTCATCCGTTGAAGAGCTTCTTGCCACTGTAAGGGAGATAGCGAGGAGCTCCGATGAGATGCTCAGGGCATCTGAGGATACCATGAGCACCGTATCAGAGATATCAGCCTTTATAAAGGAGGTTGAAAATAATGCAAAGGAATCAGCCCGGCTCTCAGAAAAGGTCAGCCATGATGCCTCAACCCTCGGTGTCTCAGCCATAGAAAAGACCATAGAAGGTATGGGCCTTATAAAGAGATCTGTTGAAAAAACAGCAGAACATATAAAAAGACTCGGGGCGAGTTCTCAGGATATAGGAAAGATCCTCAATGTCATAGATGATATAACAGAGCAGACAGCCCTTCTTGCCCTCAATGCAGCCATACTTGCAGCCCAGGCTGGGGAGCATGGCAAGGGATTCAGTGTAGTTGCTGATGAGATAAGAGACCTTGCAGAGAGGACAGCCTTTTCTACACAGGAGATTGCCTCCATTATAAACTCATTGATGAATGAATTAAAGGAGGCTTCGAAGGCAATGAATGAAGGCCTCGAGTCTACAGAGGAAGGTATAAGGCTTGCTGTGAGCTCAAGGGTCACCTTTGAGAATATCCTTGAGAGCTCAAAGAGGTCTTCTGAAATGGCAGTCTCCATAGAAAAAGCAACAACTGAGCAGACAAAGGCAATAAAGATAGTTGAAAAGGCAATGGAAAGGGTCAGGTCAATGGCTGAGCAGATTGCAAAGGCAACCTCGGAGCAGACAAAGGGTGCAATGGTAATAATGAGATCAACAGAGCATATAAGGGATGTCTCTATAAAGGTGACGAGGGCAACAGAGGAGCAGTCATCGAGTATAAAACAGATAGCAAAGGCAGTAGAATTAATCTCTGATAAAAGCCAGCAGATATCAAAGGCAATTAATGAACAGAAACTCGGGGCTAATCAGATCAGGAATTCCCTCCTTGGTGTGAGGGACCTCCCAAAGGACAACAGGGCCATTGCCTTCAGGATTAACAAGACAGTAAGAGACCTCCTCAATGATGCAGAGCTAATAGAAACTGAGCTTAATAGATTTTCTCTTATGGATCTATCGAAGGAACTCATCTGGTTTGGTGTTGTGCCTCTTGAGGCACCTGCTGAGATGTATAAGAGGTTCAGTGGCCTTGTTCAGCATCTGACAAAGGAGCTTGGAAAACCCGTTGAGCTCAGGGTCCCTGTAGATTTTGAGACAGCGGTATCTGAGATTGGAGAAGGCAGATGTCTTATTGGATTCATGACTCCTTCCACATACATACAGGCCCATGATAGGTACGGTGTTGAGGTAGTTGTAAAGGCTGTAAAGGATGGAAGGCCCTTCCATCATTCTGTTATAGTCACGAGACCGGAGACAGGTATAAAGACCCTTTCTGATCTGAAAGGCCGCTCCTTTGCCTTCGGAAGTCCTCATTCCACATCAAGCCATATAGTTCCAAGGGCAATGCTTAAGAATGCAGGAATAGAGCTGAAAGACCTTTCTGAATATGTATATCTCGGTCATCACGATGATGTAGCAAGGGCAGTCCTTAAGGGAGATTTTGATGCAGGAAGCGTGATGGAATCAACAGCCCAGAGATTCAAGGCTCAGGGACTTATTGTTATTGCTACCTCTGAAGAGATACCGGAGTTTAATATATGCATCCATAAATCCCTTTCCGACTTAAAGGATTCCTTAAGGAAGGCCCTCATTGGCCTTGGTGAGACAAGGGATGGAAGGGAGATAATGAGGCAGATAGACCCATCCTATACAGGCTTTGTAGAGGCTGAAGATTCAGATTATCAGAAGATAAGGGTCATGATGAAAGACCTCGGTCTCAGTTTGTGGCGAAGTAACAGTTGAGGTGAGGATATGAAATATCTCATATTTACCCTTAAGGATGAAGAGTTTGCCATAGAGATAGGAAGGGTTGTGGAGATCCTGAGGCCTCAGAAGGTTTTTGAGATGCCTGAGCTCCCTGAATTTTTGCAGGGAGTTATAAATGTAAGGGGTATGATTATCCCTGTTGTTGATATGAGGAAGAGATTGAGAGTTCCTCCATCTGAGAAGGCAATGATAGTTGTAATCTATTCTGGTCGAGACAGATTGGGATTGATTGTTGATGATGTGAAGGAGATTATCGAGATAGAGGATAAAGAGATTTCTGAATCACCAGAGCTTTTAAAAAATTTTAAAACAAATTATCTAAGGGCCTTTGCAAAAAAGGATGAGCGGGTAATAATGATACTTAACCTTGAGACACTGCTTACCCCTGATGAAAAGGCGAGCCTTGAGGAGATAAAGGATTTATCACCGGGTAAGGTGACCGAAGCCCATGAACATCATTAAGAATCAGAACAGTATCGAGCTTGATGTAGAGAAAAGAAGGCTCTCTATAGAGGCCCTTCGGGGAAGGCCTTCAGAAGAGGGTCTCAAGATCCTTATAGAGGCTATGAAGGACGAGAGCTGGCGTATCAGAAAGACAGCCCTTGAGATATTATTTGAAGATTATTATCCAGAACAGTATCTCTCCCAGTTGATAGGACTCCTATATCTTGAAGATAATGCGGGTGCAAGGAATACTGCAATCGAGGCCCTTACAAGGCTTGGCAGAAGGGCAACACCCTATCTCATAGAGGCCTTTGAGACAAAGGACAGGGATGTGAGAAAGTTTATTATTGACATCCTTGGAAGCCTTGATGACCCAAGGGCAATCCCCCTTATGCTTAGGGCTCTTTCCGATGAGGACGAAAATGTGAAGGTTACTGCTGTTGAGCATCTTGGAAGAGTTAAGGAATCCTCCGTTGTAGATGCCCTTATAAATATCCTTAAGAGCGATGACCTCTGGACAGCCTATCCTGCTGCCGATGCCCTTGGAAGGATTGGTGACAGAAGGGCTATTCCCTATCTTGTAGAGGCCCTTTCAAAAAAGACACTGAGGATACCTGTGTTGAGGTCTCTGGCAAGATTTGCTGAGCCATCAACACTTTCAGCCATTGTCCCTCTGCTTCAGGATCAATCAAAAACTATACAGGAAGAGGTATTAAAATGTCTTGTGAGCTTTTACCACAGGGGTGTTGAGGCGGAACTCATTGTGGATGAGCTGAAAAAGTTTTACAATGATGACACATTATTTGATATATGCCTTAAATATGCCTGGAGCAATAAGCCCGAGATCAGGATCTCAGCCATAATGCTTCTTGGACTTCTCAGAAACGACAGGGCACTGCAACCCCTTCTTGAGATCTCTCAGGAAGAGGAGTTCAGGGATGATGTAAAAAGGGCACTTTTATTTATGGCAAGGTCAAAACCTGAGGGCCTTCTTCCTCTATTCCAGACTGAAAATGCCTATTACAGGAGATTCCTTGCTGAAATAGCTGGTGAGATTGGTTCTGATATCTACACTACAAGACTGATTAATTATCTCGGAGATGACGATGGTCATGTAAGGGCTATCTCTGCAAGGGCCCTTTCCAGAATTGGAGATATAAAGGCAGTTCCCTATATAAAGGAACTCCTTCACGATCCTTACGAGGATGTTCAGGAGGCTGCTGTTGAGTCCCTTTCTATACTCAGAGAAGGTCTTGATATAAAGGAGATACTTTCATGGCTTAAGGAGAGTGAGCCAAGCATCAGGAGGAGTGCATGCAGACTATTAGGCCTTCTCAAGGCAGAAGAGGCTGTTCATGATGTTGGTTTCTGTATTAAGGATAGTGACCCCTCTGTAAGAAAGACTGCTGTGGAGGCTCTTAGAAAGATTGCCTCCAATATGAATAAGGGCATTATGGAGTCTGCAAAGAGATACCTTGCTCAGGCGATCACTGATGAGGTGAGGGATATTAGAGTTGCAGCTATCTACAGCCTCGGCTTTATTGGCGGAGCAGATGTAGTAGAGATGATGAAGTCCCTTCTTCTTGACAGGGACGATTTTATCAAGGTGGCTGCCATAAAGGTTATTGGAAGATCTAAGGATAGTTCTACCATAGATGACCTGATAAGGATGCTTGATGAACCAAATGGATTTGTAAAAAGTTCAGCCATTGAGGCCCTGAGCAATTTCGGGGATGAGAGGGCTATGAAGGCAATAATGAGGATGCTTGATGACAGGGATATTGAGATAAAGAGAACTGCTATTGAGGCCCTCTCTGGCTATGAAGAAGCAGAGCAGAAACTCCTTCCATTCCTTAAAAGCGAGGAATGGATACTGAGGATGGCTGCTGTTAAGGCCCTTGGAGTCTCAAAGAC
>DAISHO010000098.1:0-6919 GCA_036822495.1 Thermodesulfovibrionales bacterium | reverse complement strand
AGCTCATCTTTGCTGTAGAGCCCAACAAGAAGGCAGTGAATCCCGCCACAAAGACCCCTTACACGGGTGTAACAGCCCTCTGTCTGGGCTGTCATGAAACGCCAGAAAAAGGTGGGGCAGGAATAGCACCGATATCAGGTGCAATGAGCCATCCATTCAGTATAACGCCAAATCCAAAGGTTGCTACTGTTCCGCAGGGACTTTTAAGGGATGGAAAACTTGAATGTGTTGGATGTCATGATCCCCATCCATCGAATCCAAACTATAGGTACCTCAGGGTTGACACAAAGGGAGGAAGGGAAATGGAAACCTTCTGTGCCCTCTGTCATTCATCAAAGGCAGAAAAGGGTTCAAAGGATATAAAGATCTTCGACAGCATGGATGAGAGGAAGGCAGGCGAGAGGACTGTTTCTGAAGTACCTCAAGCTCCAAAGCCACCTGCAAAGAAAGGGCAATAAATAATAAGAGATAAGGTACAGGGAATCTAAGAGGCAAAAGCCCGGCAATCTGCGTGGTGATACCTATTGAAGATTCCCTGGCAAGCCACACAGAGGTCAGATATCAGAAGTCAGACATTAGTGCGATAGAGCAACCAAGCACTCAGCTGAGGTAACCTCTCAATCCCCCTTATCTCAAGGGTGGAAGTACTCTTGAAGTAAGAGGGGGAAGGGAGATTTACCTCAGCATCTGGCCTTCGAGATTCGACCTTAGACCTCAGCTTTCTGACATCAGACATCTGATTTCCGATATCCCCTCTGTTCTGATTATACCGCATGGAATATGCTCGCTATCCATTTAAAAGGACAATCGTTCTATTGACATAACCATATTTTTTTGTGATAATAAGACATGAGCAAGGTAATTATAGAAGTAATAGAAAAGGAAATAACAGAAATCAAGGGCGATATTAAACTAATTAAATGGATGCTTGGCGGAATAATAGCTGGTATCCTCTCTTTGATACTAAAGGCATTTTTTTAAATCTCTTCATCCAGTATTGACAGCCCAACTGTTTAGTTGGTATAAATATATAGGTCGGGGCTGTAGCTCAGTTGGGAGAGCGCGTGAATGGCATTCACGAGGTCGGCGGTTCGATCCCGCTCAGCTCCACCAATTTAATGAGTAGAAGTTATTTTTAACCCCTCATTATCTTAAATATTTCAGAAAGCCTCTGAAACCTTCTATCATTTAATATATCTTCAAGAAAAGGGCCTGTCTTCTGCCTCCAGTTAGGATAGTTATCCACGGTGCCTGGCATATTCTGTTGGTTTAATGTACCAATTATGTCATCAAGACTCACAATAACAATCCTCGAAGGAGTCCTCGCAATATAGGCGTATATGGCGAGACATAATTCATCTGAAAGTTCATCAGGTACAGAATAATCTTCAGGAATTAATCTCTCTTTTTTTAATGCCTCAATAATCAAAAACCTGTCCTTATCCCTTTTTGCAATCTCACTCCTCCATGTGTCATCATCCTTATATTTTCCAAGAACCCTTCTCTGGTTAATATCCACTCCTTTCCAGAATCCACTGAGTGTAGGAAGATCGTGTGTGGTGACAGCTGAAAGACTTAACTCCGGATAACCAGAAGGTTCAAGAAATGATTGGTCAGGATATTTTCGCTCAAAATAAAAAACCCTATAGGAGAGCATCCTGTATCTTTTAAGAGTTTCTCTCACATTTTCTCCAATCGTTCCAAGATCCTCAGCAACTATAACTGTGCTATTTCTTAAACTCTCAAGACTGATAATCTTTAAGAGCTCTTCGTGAGGGAAAAGGACATAGGCACCCTCTGATGGACTCATCCCATGGGGAATCCAAAACTGCCTGAAAAGTCCGAGGGCATGGTCAATCCTCAGGGCTCCGGCATACTGCATGTTCTTCCTTAAGGTTTTTATAAAAAATTCATATCCCTGTTTTCGTAGTCTTTCAGGTGAATATGGAGGGAATCCCCAGTTCTGCCCATCCGGGCTGAAGTCATCAGGTGGAGCTCCAAGGTCTATCTCTGTGCAGAAAATCTCCTGGTTGGACCAGACATCACTGCTTCCTCTTACAGCACCGATAGCAAGGTCATGGTAAAGACCTATAAGGAGGCCTTCTCTTTTAGAAAGGGCCTGCAATCCTCTATGCTGAGTATCAATTAGCCACTGAATATACTGGAAAAATAGGACATCATCTCGGTGATCTTCATAAAATCTTTTAACAGAAACACCTTCAGGATTGTGATACTCAGAAGGCCATCTCTGCCAGTCTGTGGTTTTGAATCTTTCTGAAAGGGCAAGATATAGTGCAAAGAGCTCAAGGTCATTTCCTTCTTTAGCAATAAAGCTCTTAAAGCTTTTAGCCTCTTCTGTCTCCTTTATGTAATGATTTTTATAAAAATCAGCGAAAACCTTTCTTAAAACTGAAAGCTTAAGAGAATAAACTCCTTCATAGTCTATTAAATCCTTTGCCCTTAATCTTTCCAAATAACTTTTATCACCCAATTCCGTAGAACCAGAAATCTCTGTCATATTGAGATAAAGAGGATTTTTATAAAGTCTGCTAAGGGGTGCATAAGGACTTACTCCGTAGGGCATGGTATTGGAGATAGCATGAAGTGGATTTATACCAACAAGGTCACCCCCGAGATCTGCTATCCACGAGATAATCCGGTCGAGGTCTCCGAAATCACCAACTCCCCAGTTGTATCTTGAGCGAATTGCATATAGATTAACAGCAAGCCCCCAGCATCGGCCTTCAAGAAGTTCATCTGGCAAGTAGGAATAACCAGGTGAGAGAATCAGCCTTGTTCTCTTTTTTAAGCCATCATAGGACTTATCAGGATGGGATATCTCTATCTCTGCATCATAATAACCGGGCTCAACAATCTCCCTGCACTCATAGGCAGTCTTTATATACCGCCTGCCATTAATATTTCGCTCTTCAAATTTTACAGGTGTTATCCTGCTGGCATGAATTGGGGTTCTCTTCTCATTAAAGATTGAGATACTGATGGATATATGGGGCTCTGAGCCTTCCTCAGCAGGCACATAAAGAAATATCCTTGGAGGTTGCTCCTCAAGACTATAGACATATACAGGCTCTACAAAACTGAGCCATGGATATAGTCTTTTCTGCTCAATGGAGTTTTTAATAGCATCGCTACTTGAAAGGTCATAGCCCATTGCCTTTAAAATAGAGACCTTTGTCTCTGGAGGGGTAATATGGAATCTTCCATTTATGTCGTAATATCCCGGCAGGATACCGCAGAGTTCAGAAAGCTCATTAATTAAACTGAAATCCATATTTATATCTTTTCCAATTTCACCTTAGATATTCTCTGACCAACCATCTCCATTACCCTCAACCTCATATCAGGAAGGTCAACAATATCATTCTGATGAGGTATCCTCTGTAGACGGGTAAGTATAAAACCTCCAAGTGTTTCATATTCTGGAGACTCTGGAATTTTAATCCCGTAATCTTCATCAAGGTCAGCAATGCTTATAGAGGCATCAATAATCTTGGTACCGTCAGGGAGTTCAATTACAGGACTCTCCACATCATACTCATCTCTAATCTCACCGACGATCTCTTCAAGGATGTCCTCAAGGGTAACAAGGCCAGATATACTTCCATATTCATCTATAACAATTGCCATATGAACCCTCTTCTTCTGCATCTCTCTGAGAAGATTACTCACCTTCATTGTCTCGGGGACAAAGAATGGAGGCTTTACAATTTTTCTGATATCAACCGTTCCTTGAGCACTCAATACATTGAAAAAATCCTTTGCATAAAGGATGCCCCTTATGTCATTAATGTCCTTACCAGTAACAGGGTATCTCGAAAAATTCTCTTCAGCAATGATCGCCTTTACCTCATCAACTGTCATATTAATGCCAACGGTTACCATCTGGGGTGCAGGTATCATTACCTCTTTAACAAATGTATCAACAAATTCAAAGACACCGTGGATAAGTTTTTTTTCCTCTGGCTCGAATACGCCTTCCTCTCCACCTTCTTCAAGGATGAGTTTTATCTCCTCTTCAGAAATATAAGCCCTTTCTGTGAAGGCCTTTTTTCCAAAAGGTCGCAAAAGGAAATCTGTACTCAGTGTTAGAAACTTTACACCAATATCTGTTAGCTTTGAAAAACTCTCGACAAAAGGGGCAACAAAAAGGGCAACTCCTTCTGGGTTTGAAAGGGCGATGGCCTTAGGTATAAGCTCGCCTATTATAAGGGAAAAATATGTTATAAAGGCAATCACCAATGCTAAGGCTATTGCCTCAGCCGAGGCTGAGATAAATGGCACTGGTAATTCCTGTAGAATCGGTTTTATAACCTCAACTGCGGTAGCACCTCCTATTGCAGAGGCACAGGCACCAGCCAGTGTAACACCTATCTGAATAGTAGCAAGGAATCTATCAGGATTCTTTCTTAATTCAAGCAGAACCCTTGCGTTTCTTCTGCCTTCTTCCACAAGCTGCTTGATTCGGCTCCTTCTTATCGTAACTACAGCTATCTCAGAAGCAGCAAAAAATCCGTTAAAGATTATAAGAAGCAGTATTATGAATAATTCAAACCACATGACCCTGCCAAAAATAAATAGGGTATATCTGGCTTAAGGAGTTTGACCAAAAGAGATTTAGGAGGATTATCTATAGAATCGCTATCCTGTAATTCCAGATGTCCTGAAGAGTTTCTAACTCTTAACCTATCTGTTTCCATTCAAGGATTAACAGTAAGAATCTTCCTTGCAATCTCAGGATACTGAGCGATAAATCTGAGTTCATCATCAGTCAGGGGTTTCTGGGTATGAAGATTTGCATATTGCACAAGTTCAAGAATCTTTCTGGCCTCACTGTCATCATGAAACTCTATGCCAAGTCTGCTGTAGACATAACGAAACCCTTTGATACCACCGTATTCACCAGTGGTAATAATACGTCCTGTTTGAAGAAGCTCTGGTGCACCCCTTCCAACATCCTCAGGGTCAAAGAGCTCATAGTTCCTTCTGTCCTTCAATGCTCCATCAGCATGGATGCCTGATTCATGGGCAAATACATTAGCACCAACTCCTGGCTGATTTATCGGAATGGGGATATTAAAGGCATAGGAGGCATATTTGGCTATCTTCCATGCCTTCTTGAGGTCAACATGCTCATCAAGGGGCAGCTTCTCCTTAAGACCATGAGAAAACTTAAGAGCGAGTATGGTTGAAACAAGGTCACAATTACCAGCCCTCTCTCCATAACCATTCACAGTAGTATTTATATAGGCATCTACTCCTGCCTCTATAGCACCCTGGGCACCAGCAACAGAAACTGCCTCTGCCATGCCGAGGTCGTTATGGCAGTGCATCTCAACAGGAAACTTCGTTGCAAGGGCAAGGGCCTTTATTCTTTCGTATATTGTAATGGGGTCATCGGCCCCGAGGGTGTCACAATATCTAAATCTGTCGGCTCCATGTTCTTTGGCTACAAGGACAAACTCAATAAGCCTGTCAAGTTCTGTCCTTGAGGCATCCTCAGCATTCACTCCCAGGGTCTCAACTCCTTTGTCCTTTGCAAGTTTTATAGCATCAATAACTGATTTAAAAAGGTCCTTCCATGTTTTTTTACCCTGCCATTTGCCATGAATCATGATGTCTGATGTAGACATGGAGATATTCAGATGTTTAAGGTCAGGGCAGTTTTTAAAGGCAAGCTCAATATCCTCTGGTATAGCCCTGCACCAGCCCTCAAGATGAAGTCTCTTTATAACCCCCATATTTGCAAGCTCAAGATTTGCATTAATATAATTAACCTCATGTTTTAATGTAGGGAAACCCACCTCACTCTGGTATATACCCATCTCATCAAGGTAAATATTGAGCATAGTCTTGGATAGCTTTGGAAGCAGTATCCTTGATGTCTGCACCCCGTCTCTGTTTGTTACATCAATAAGATATACCTTTGGCATATTTCCCTCATTTTTTTGTTTTATTATAACTTAAAATTGACTTTGAAATACAATATCCGATAAAATTATATCCACCCTGAAAAGCCTTAGGCTTAAGGCTGAAGTTTTTTGGTGAATTGGTGAATGGGTATTTTACTCTTCACCTAGGGAAGCCTAAGTGACTATTTTTATCGAGAAGAAGTCGAGCTATGCTTTTTCAGGGAAAGCTAAACTGTTACAAAATGGGAGGTAAAATGGAATTAGAACTCAGAGATCAGGTAGCAGTAGTCACAGGTTCTGCAAGGGGAATAGGTAAGGCCATAGCAGAGGCACTGGCGAAAAAGGGGGCATCTCTGGTAATATGTGATATCCTTTCTGAAGAGGCAAAAAAGACTTCTGAGGAGATCTCTTCAGCATTCGGTGTCAAAACCTTTTCCATCTCTTTTGATGTTTCCAGCAGTGAACAGGTGGAAAAGGCCTTTAAGGAAATAGTTGAAAAGATGGGAAGGATAGATATACTTGTAAATAATGCTGGTATCACAAAGGATGCCCTTCTACTGAGAATGAAAGAGGAGGAGTGGGATTCTGTAATCACAATAAATCTGAAAAGTGTATTTCTCTGTTCAAAAGAGGCTGTAAAAGTAATGTCAAAGCAGAGATATGGAAGGATAATTAATATAGCCTCTGTGGTTGCCTTTATGGGTAATCCAGGACAGGCAAATTACAGCGCATCGAAAGCCGGAATGGTAGGTCTTACAAAGACCATTGCAAAGGAATACGCAAGTAGAAATATCACAGTAAATGCTGTTGCCCCAGGATTTATAATGACAAAGATGACAGAGGCCCTTCCAGAAAATGTGAAGGCCGAGATGCTAAAGGCAATACCTCTCGGAAGGTTCGGTACTCCCGAAGATGTTGCAAATGCTGTTGCCTTTCTTGCATCACCAATGGCTGGTTATATAACCGGTCAGGTAATCCATGTTAATGGC
>DAISHO010000097.1:0-6972 GCA_036822495.1 Thermodesulfovibrionales bacterium | reverse complement strand
CTGTAAATATTAACCTCTCTGGAAGGCCTCTCGACCTCCATACCAGACCTTGCAAGTTTATAAAGAGGAACTCCACCCCTTTTGACGGCTGAAAAAGGGGGCACTTTTTGAATCTGTCTGCCTCTGAATTTATCAAGGAGCTCCCTCACCATCTCCTCAGTTACATGGAAATCCTCTACCTTTCCTATTACCTTTCCTTCTGCATCAAAGGTATCTGTCCTCTCACCGAGTTTCATAGTAATGACATATTCCTTGTCAAGATTTATAAGGTATCCTGCAAGTTTAGTTGCCTCCTCAAGACATATAACAAGCACACCTGTTGCTATAGGGTCAAGGGTCCCTGTATGGCCTGCCTTTTTTATCTTAAGGAGCCTCTTGACCTTTGTTACTGCCTCCTGAGAGGTAATCCCTTGGGGCTTGTTAAGATTTAATAGCGGCATAAATCACCACCGAGAGCATGAGCATAACAATAATCCCTGGCAGAAGCCTCCTGTATATTCCCATCATATCTGCCTTAAAATATTCTCTCGTAAGGACAAGACATAGATGAACTGGTGAAAGCAAAACACCTGTGTATCCTGATACAAAGGCAAAGGACAGAAGGGAAATATCCTGACCAGCCATGGCAATAAGAAGCGGAAATGTACTTCCTATAAATCCTACGACTAAACCTGTAAGAAGGCCTGCAATAAAAGGCATTATAAAGGCAATAAGGATTACTGGAACTCCTGATTCTATAAAATATCTATCAAGGCCTCCTACAGCTCCTGATGCATCCATCATTCCCTTTATTAGCACAACCCCAGCTATTAACAAAAAGACATCCTTTGAAAAACCGTATTTAAGGAGTCGGCCAATACCCTGAAAAGACTCCTTATAAAAAATAATTAAACCAATAAGGGTGGCTATCAATATCTGATATAACTCTATTCCAAAGATAGCCACTCCACCAATCACCACCATTATGGGGATAAGGGGGAGAAGAATCTCTTTAATGTACGGCCTTGCGTCACCTTTATCCATATTTCCGTTTATCTTCCTCAATCCAATAAAAAAGCCCATTATGCCCATCCCGATAGCAACGGGCAGGTTAATAAGTATTAATCTCCTCAATGGTATCTCTGTTACTGCTGATGCAAGGACAATACCAGGATAAAGGGGAAGAATAAGCTCCCAGGGATGCCTGAACCAGTAGTTAAGATAGGCCTTGTGTTCATTACTGAGATTAAGTCCTCTTGATGAGTCCTCAACCATAGGTGCAGAAAAATAGGCACCGCCAAGGGAAGGAAGCATGCCTATCAGGAGCGGCATGGATATAATGACGAGCTTTCTTTTCTTGAGAAGGGAACCTGTTGCATTTGTAATCCTCGAAAGAAGACCCTTCTCTCTTAATATGAGTTCAAAGGACCTAATAAAAGAAAGGGCAAGAAGAAGTTTCAGACTCATGGAAGAGGTAAGGGATTTATAAGTGGTGTTCAATACCTTTTCTGGAGGCATGAGGTAAAGAATAGCGAGAAACAATGCACCTATGCACATAACAATACCGATGTGCCATCTCATCCTCAAAAGAATAATAATCAATATAAGGACAAGGATTATCTTTATAAGATCAACCATGGAGTGAAATTATAACATAAAACACACTTGCCAAAAACCTGCACCTCGGAGGTGAAGGTTTCTGGGTTCTTTGGAAGAGCCATGAAATGGCAATGGGTAATATCTTAACCAAAAGACCTGTTTGAATGGGCATGAGATCTATGTCAATTTGTTTTGAACAACAGTGGACATAAAAAGTTTATGAGGCCTGAGGCTTTTTGGCATTGTATAATAACAATAAATGGAAATCGTGGTGGCAAAGGGCCTTGTGAAGGAATACAACTCCTTGAGAGCTGTCAATTGTATTGATTTTATAATTCACAGGGGTGAATGTTTTAGCTTTCTGGGCCCAAATGGAGCTGGAAAGACCTCTGTTATGAGACTCATCTATTGCTACATGCCTCCAACAGAGGGTCTTCTCCAGGTCTCTGGTCTTGATGTAAAAAGATATGCCTCTGAAATTAAGGCAAGGATTGGCGTTATGCCTCAGGAGAACAACCTCGACCCTGACCTCTCAGTAATGGAAAATCTCCTCGTTTATGCACGATATTTCGGCATAAAGAAAAAAGAGGCTCTCAGGAGGGCAGAAGAGCTTCTTGAGTTTGTTGGTCTCTCTGATAGAGCTAAGACAAATGTGGAGAGACTATCTGGTGGGATGAAGAGGAGGCTTGTCCTTGCAAGGGCATTGATTAATAAGCCAGAGTTAATAATCCTTGATGAACCCACAACAGGTCTTGATCCTTTAAGCAGGAGACAGGTCTGGGAGATGATAAAAAGGGAGCAAGCAAGGGGAAAGACCCTCATACTTACCACCCATTATATGGAAGAAGCCCAGCTCCTTTCAGACAGGGTTGCCATAATGGATTCAGGAAGGATAGTAGAAACAGGCTCACCTGAGGAATTAATCAATAAGTATGGCGGTACCCTTGAGGATATCTATCTCAAACTTACAGGAAAGAGGCTGATAGAAAACACTGGAGAGGCTATAAAGGAGGAGGCTAAATGATTAATATCAAAAGGGCCTTCAGTGTATGGTACAGAAACTTCACGGTTTATAGAAAACTCTATAAATCAAGTATAGTTTTAAATTTTGTAGAGCCAGCCCTCTATCTCCTTGCCTTCGGGATTGGACTGAGTTACTATCTGAGAGAGATAAATGGTATGCCTTATATAAAATTCATTGCACCAGGGATTGTCGCCTCTTCCTCTGCCTTTGCTGCAACCTATGAATGCACCTATGGAACCTATGTTAGGATGCACTACCAGAAGACCTTTGATGCCATCCTCGCAACGCCTGTGAGCCTTAATGACCTCATCCTTGGCGAGCTCCTCTGGGGAGCTACAAAGAGCCTTATTTATGGAACTATAATAATAATCGTAATATCCGTCACAGGCCTCGTTGACTCATGGATGATTCTTCTCACCATCCCCCTGATATTCATCTCGGGCCTTTTATTTTCAGAGATATCTGTAATTTCAGCAGCAACAGTCCCCGGAATTGATTCCTTCAATTATTTCTACACCCTTTTCATGACGCCCCTCTTCCTGTTTTCAGGCATATTCTTTCCCCTTGATAATCTGCCAGCGGTAATAAAGAACCTCGCCTTTCTGAATCCCCTCTATCACATGGTTGAGATAATGAGGTCTGCATCAGTTGGTGGCGAAGTAACAGTTGGCGGCGAAGTAACAGTGGGAAGGGCTGATTTTATTAATCATATATTATGGCTTATTACTGCAAGTCTCGCTCTTATAGTACTGCCATTTAAATTGATGAAAAGAAGGCTGATAAAATAAAACCATTAGCCTCCAAAAAGCCATCTCTTGAATTTCCAAAAATGGAGTATCTTCTGGAGGAAGGCTGTTTCATCTACCTTAGTAGATATATCCCGTAGCTCTGTGCGAATCTCTTCTATCTCCTTATTCTGTGATTGTTCAAGTCCACCATCTGCTATGAATTGTCTTATCTTCTTGAGTTCACCCCGGTCAAGCCATACACCATGCCTGCTACACTCATCTATGAGCACACCTGATATCCTTGCGAAGTTCTTCCTTATCATAAGTTTGCCACATCTAACACAGGGGATATACACCAGCGGATCCTGAGGTGGTGTCTTTATGTATTCACCTTTTATCTCCTCATCTCTATACACATCAGACTCCCTTGTTGCCTTTTTAAATTCATCCCTGTCAAGCCATACTCCTCCACATTGAGGACATATGTCGTATTCTTCTCCATGAAATATCTTTTGCTCAAGCCTTACCTTGCATCTTGGGCACACAGGCTCAAGCCTCTCTGTCTCATCAGGCACAGAGCCTCCACAGAAGGGACATATCCTCAAGAGCTGGTTAATCTCTTTTTTACAGTGGGGACATTTCTTTGTATTAGCCATTTAACCTCCTACGAAAATAAGGAATATTCTCAAAACCCTAAAAAGCCTTTATTTATGCGTACAAAAATTATAAAACCCTCTGCGCCATTTTAAAACACAAACCTCGATGGTTCTCTGTAGGGATGGCATTTAGTGCATATCCTTGCGGCAAGCTCCCTTCCAACCCTCCAGGTATGGGCCCTGTGGCAGTAAAGACAGTCTACCTTTGCCTTTTCCATGTGGAGTTTATGCTGTCCTACCTCCAGCTCATGGCTATGGCATCTGCCAAGACAATCAGCACCCTCGAGTTTTATCTTTCCGTGGGGCTTGTGGCAATCAAAACATCTAAGACTACCCATAACTCCACTTCTCTGGATATTCCCATGGCATTCAAGACACCGCCTTTCTGATACAAGTTTTTGAGATGGCTCTTTTGAAAAGGTGTGGCAGTTCAGACACTGAAGTCCTTCCATCCCAAGGCCATGAACGAGTCTGTCCTTGTGGCATTTCAGACAGGCATCACTTTCTGGCTTGAATTCATGAAGGTCTCCTGTGTGGCATTCACTGCAATTTATCTTTTTTGTAAAGACATGCCTTGCATGACCAAAGGTCTTGCTGTCACTAATAGCACCCTGCTCAATATCAGGAAAATGGCATGCCTTACAGGCCTGCCAGGGTTTCTGCCTCCCATGGGTCTCCCTAACTGACCTTGTTCCTGCTACAAAGGCAATCAGTAATTTGTTTTGTTCTATAAGGCTCAATCTATGGCAGGTCTGGCAGATAATATCACTATGTTTTGATTTTTCCCATGTCTTATATGCCTCCTTCATCAGGTGGCAGGAAAGACAGAATTCAGGATTCTCTTGGGTATGTCTGTAATATCTGTAGCCCACAATAATGATTGTGAGAGAAACCAAAAAGAGAAGTAAAAGAAGGGGGGTCTTTATTTCATGGAAGAAGTCCCTTTCCATATTTTCTACGCTTCTACTTTGCTGCTCCTTCAGATGGAATCAGCTTTGCCTTTGAGAAGGCAACTATTTCTCCATCCTGATCCTTCATAACTGCCTCAGCCTCAATCAGCCTTGAGCCCTCTGAATTTATCCAGGCCTCTACTCGGCAGGCTGTTCCTGTTAAAAGGGGTTTTTTAAATCTTACTGTTATTTCTGCAGTCATGGCATTTATACCGTTTAAGATACAGGCCTTCACCATCGCCTCGTCAAGTATAGTTGTTATTATACCACCATGGATAACATCAGCATAGCCCTGATGTTCCTTCTGAGGAGTAAAATGGGTGATAACTTTACTCTGAAATTTCTCAAAGGAAAGATGAAGTCCTGCGGGATTCAATCTTCCACAGGCAAAACAATAACCATCATCCTTCAGTTCAATGAGCCTTTTCATTACTGATTTATTTATTCATCATCTCGAGGAATTCCTTGTTGCTCTTTGTACCCATCAGTTTGCTCAAGAGGAATTCCATGCTCTCAACTGTACTGAGTGGGCTAAGGGCCTTTCTGAGTACCCACATCTTGTTAAGAACATCTCTCTCAACAAGAAGCTCTTCCTTTCTCGTACCAGAGGAATTAATGTCAATGCTCGGGAATATCCTCTTGTCAACGAGTTTCCTGTCAAGATGGAGCTCCATGTTACCTGTTCCCTTAAACTCCTCAAATATGACATCATCCATCCTGCTTCCGGTATCTACCAGGGCTGTGGCTATTATGGTAAGACTTCCGCCACCCTCTATATTTCTCGCTGTTCCAAAGAACCTCTTTGGTTTCTGAAGGGCATTCGCATCAAGTCCACCCGAGAGAACCTTCCCACTCGTTGGAATAATTGCATTATAGGCACGGGCAAGTCTTGTTATACTGTCAAGGAGAATCACGACATCCCTCTTTATCTCAACGAGTCTTTTTGCCCTCTCAATAACAATCTCAGAGACCTGGCAGTGCCTGTTTGGTGGTTCGTCAAAGGTGGAGCTTATTATCTCTGCACCATTAACCTGCCTCTTCCAGTCCGTAACCTCCTCTGGTCTCTCATCAATGAGGAGAATAATGAGATGGGCATCAGGATGGTTTTTTCTTACAGCCTTCGCAATTGATTGAAGGAGCATCGTCTTACCAGTCCTTGGTGCAGCTACTATAAGTCCTCTCTGTCCAAATCCTATTGGTGTTATCAGTTCCATTACCCTTGTGGAATAATCAGTAGGGATATACTCAAGTTTAATCCTTCTGGTGGGATAATAGGGGGTGAGATTATCGAAAAGGGGCCTCTTGATATTTTCCTCTGGTGGTTCGTGATTAATCGCCTCTACCTTCAGGAGGGCAAAATATCTCTCATTCTCCTTAGGTGGCCTTATCTGCCCGGAGACAAGGTCACCGGTTCTCAGATTGAATCTCCTTATCTGAGATGGTGAAACATAAATGTCATCAGGACCGGGTAGATAGCTGTAATCAGGAGACCTCAGGAATCCAAAACCATCGGGGAGTATCTCAAGGACACCCTCAGCAAAGATATTACCTGCCTTCTGTGTCTGGGCCTGAAGGATGGCGAATATAAGCTCCTGTTTCCTCATGCCCCTTGCACCTTCAACTCCGAAATCCTTTGCCAGAAGAGCAAGCTCTTCCACTGTCCGCTCCTTTAATTCAGATATGGAGATGGTTTCACTAACTGATCTTGTTTCCTGAGTTGTTTTGCTTTCTGTTTCCATAACTTACCTCTCATATAATATTTATTTAAGCCCCAGCATCAGGCTGAGCTTTTTATTAAAATACGCCGGAATTAATACAGAAATTTATTTTTATCATATTTGCTCGCTTGACCCTTTGGTGGCGAAGTAACAGTTGGTAAACCGCAGGGAATAGGCTCGCTATCCCTTTATGGGGAGGATCACATCTGTCCAAAATAAAGTTTTGAATGGGCATAAGGCCAACTATTACTTACGCCATTAGTAACTATTACTTACGCCATTAGCAAAAAGCACAAAAGGCGACTCCTTAATGTAACT
>DAISHO010000096.1:0-6996 GCA_036822495.1 Thermodesulfovibrionales bacterium | reverse complement strand
TCTCCTTTTGCTGTGTGGATGCTGTGACAGCCCGTGCAGTTAAGTAGTTCATGTTTCCCTGCTCCAGAGGATATTACAGGGATAAGGATGAGAAGAATAGCAATACTAAGTGTCCTCATAATACACCCCCATATATTAGACTTCTGAGGGCAAAGCCCTTAGGTGTGGATAATCTTAACATATTAATTTTTAGAATCTCAATATGATCTATCTCATGGAACTGGTTGAGGTGCTAAATTTAAAATAAACTATGAAACCAACGGTTCCTGAGAGAGGTATAGTAATAGCAGTTGATGGTTCTGTGGCAAAGGTGATGATAACAGGTAGTGAGGCCTGCAGGGGATGCGGTCAGTCAAAGATAGGGCTCTGCAGGACCTCTGGTCTTAATATGATTGTTATAGCAAAAAATCTTCCCAGGGCAAAGTCAGGGGATGTGGTGGTTGTTGGTATAGATGAAAAAATAAGGCTCAAAGGTTATCTCCTTGCCTTCATTGTTCCACTTATATCACTCCTTGCAGGCACATCTATAGGTCTGATGGTCTCATTGTATCTTTCCATAAAAGGCCTTGAGGTCCTTTCTGGCTTTCTCGGTCTTGCTATAGGTTCTTATTTTTCCTTAAAAAGACTGAGAAGGCTTGATAGGGAAGAGAGCCTCATTATAAAGTCTATCCTCAATACTACTTGAGCTCCACTGCTGTCCAAAACAAATTGAAAGGGGCTTTTAAAATAGGCAGAAGAAGGCTATAGGCTATAGGCTATAGGCGATAGGCTGTAGGCAATAGGAAATAAAAATATCCCTGACGCCTGTAGCCTTATGCCTGTAGCCTGTTTTCAGCCTTATGTCCATTAAAAATTTATTTTGGACAGGTATACTTGAGCTCCTCCTCTTTTTCTGCTAAACTTTAATTAGAATTCTGCATAAATAGGAGGTATCTTGAAGAGGTTAATACTTGAGGCATTGAGGGAGATTCCTTTATTCAGTGGTCTTTCTTCAAGAAATCTTAAGAGGCTTATAACAGAGTTTCAGGTCAGGGAGTTTAAAAAGGGCAGGGTTGTGTTCCATCAATCAGACAGTAGTACAGACCTTTATATTGTCCTTAATGGTTCTGTAAAGGCGAGCCTTGTGAATGAAGAAGGTCATGAGCTTACCCTTGCAGAGTTTAAAAAGGGAGATTTCTTTGGTGAGATGAGCCTTATTGATGGAAAGCCTCGCTCTGCAACAATCACATGTCTTGAGGACTCAATCCTCGGGATTCTTACGAGGAATAAATTCATAGGACTTCTAAAAAAGGAACCCCATATAAGCCTTGAGCTCCTCAGCTCCCTCGTTGAGAGGCTAAGGATAGCAAATGGTGTTATTGAATCTCTGGCATTTCTTGATGTTGAAGAAAGGCTTATGAGGCTCCTCTGTTCAATGATTGAGGAGTGTGGTGAAAGGACAGACTCAGGCCTTTATCGAATTCGGAGATGCCCTCACAGAGAGCTTGCCTCAAGGATAGGTGCCTCAAGGGAGGCTGTTACAAAGGCATTAAAGGTATTGAGTTTCAAGGGACTTATAAGGGAGGATAGGGATGGATACATTATAAGTCCTAATATCTTCCCTGGAAATGCCGATTTTAAAATAAAATGATGAAGCTCACCATATTTCATAAATTCCTTATCCTGATCACCCTCATTATCCTTCCTTTTATTCTTTATTCCCTTATTCACTCCCATATCATGGCTGAAGAGAAGAAACTCCATTTTTATGAGGATAACCTTAGATTTTCAAGAAGGATTGCAGAGGATATTGACTCCACAATCCTGAGAGCCCTTTCACTCCTGAGGGCCCTTTCCCTTCATCCCTCTGTTGTATCTCTTAATCCTGCTGATTGTGACAGAGTTGCTGGACTTCTTCTCAGAGAAGAGCCTCAATTTCTTAATGTCCTTGGTGCAAGGATGGATGGCTGGAATTTCTGCAGTGGTGTTCCTGACCCTGAGTTTAGAAGACTGAATTATATGGACAAAGAATGGTTTAGAGAAGGAGCAAAGGGTAAACCGTATATTGGAAATCTTCACATATCCAAATACTTTAAGAGGCCTGCTATAATGGTCACAATGCCAGTGTTTAAAGAAAAAAGGCAGGTAGCAGTCCTTGGCATCCCCTTGAATATTGAGTCTCTTAGCAGAAGGTTCCAGGAGACCTATGGTCTGCTTGACATGGAGGTCATAGTCCTTGACAGGATGGGTGAGGTGATACTTAATACAAGGAATCCTGGCAGGACTGTCGGTATAGACCTGACCCAGAAGGAAGGGACATTTCTGGCGAAAGGTTCTGACAGAGTAGAGCGGCTTTATGGCTTTACCACAACCAGGCACGGCTGGAAGGTGATTACTGGTTTGCCATCAGGTCTTGTGAAAAAAGAGGTCTTTTCCATGAGTAGGAGATTTATATTAGTGATTCTCCTCCTCGGCACAACCTCAATAATAATAGCCTTGGTATTTTCAAGGAGACTGAAAAGGGGTTTTGACCTTCTTATTAAAGGCATAAAGGAGATGGAAAAAGGAGATTATTCCTTCAGGATTCCTGTTAAAGGAAGTGACGAGATAGCAAGACTCTCAAGGTCCTTTAATGAATTTGGAGAAAGGCTCAGTTCCCTTCACAAGGCCCTTGTAGAGAATGAGGAGTTTTATCATTGTCTTATAGAGAATTCCTCAGACATTATCCTTATGACCAACCCTGATGGTCTTATTACCTATGCAAGCCCATCAGTACAGCAACTTGGATATAATGCATCAGAGGTTAGGGGAAGGAGTATCTTTGAATTCCTCGACCCTATTTATGCACCTGAGGTAAAGAGAAGGATTGACCAGGCCATAAAGAGCCTTGAATTTCAGAGTACAACTGTCAGGGTATTTCACAGAAATGGTTCATTAAGGCTTCTGAGTGCTAAGGGTAAGTATCTAAAAGATAAAGATTCCCTTGTTATAAACTGCTCTGACATTACAGAATGGGCAAGGAATGAGAACCTTATAAATGATATCCTTGGAAGCATTAGTGAGGGCTTCCTTATCCTTGACAGGGACTACAGAATCATTTCAGCAAACAGGTCCTATCTTGAAAAGCTCGGGACAGACATTGAGTCGATTAAAGGTAAATACTGCTGGCAGGTCTCCCACAGGCAGAATGAGCCCTGTTATCTCCTTGGTGAGCTCTGTCCTGTAAAGGAGGCATTTAAGACAGGAGAGCCCTTTATGGCTGTTCATACCCATGTATCATCTACAGGTGAGCCTATTTATGTTGAGATCAGGGCCTATCCATTAAAGGACCTCTCTGGGAGGATAACAGGTGTTATAGAGACTATGATTGACCTTACAGACCAGAAGAGGCTCGAGGCACAGCTAAGGCAGGCCCAGAAACTCGAGGCAATTGGACAGCTTGCTGGTGGTGTTGCCCATGATTTTAATAATATCCTTACTGCAGTGAGTGGATACGGGAGCCTCCTTGATATGAAACTTCCAGCCGACAGTCCCCTCAAGGAATATGTTTCTGAGATATTGAAGGCTGTTGAGAGGGGTTCAGCTCTTGCAAAAGGTCTCCTTGCATTCAGCAGAAAACAACCTGGCAATCCTCAGGCTGTTGACCTTAATGATATTGTGAAGCTCATTATAAAGCTTCTCACAAAGCTCATCCGTGAAGACATAAGGATTGAGACAAAGCTTTCTGAAGAGGAGCTCATAATAATGGCAGACTCAGGACATATTGAGCAGATTATTATGAACCTTGCTACAAATGCCAGAGATGCCATGCCAGAGGGAGGTGTCCTTACAATAAAGACAGAAAAGGTCTATATAGATGAGAGATTCAGGGATATCCATGGTTATGGAAAGCCAGGGGGATATGCCCTATTGAGTGTCTCTGATACAGGCACAGGCATGGATGAGAATGTTAAAGCCCATATATTTGAGCCCTTCTTTACAACAAAAGAGGAGGGTAAGGGCACAGGCCTTGGTCTTGCCATTGTCTATGGGCTTGTAAAGCAGTACAATGGCTATATAAATGTCTACAGCGAGCCAGGCAAAGGCTCTACATTTAAGATATATATTCCCCTTTATACTGCAGAGGGGAAGACGGACCTCTCACAGAAAAAAAAGGTTGTCTTTACAAAGGGCCTCGGAGAAACTATTCTACTTGTTGATGATGACCCTGGGGTGAGGGAATCCATAAGGCATGTCCTTGAATTTGCAGGCTACAGGGTCATTGAGTCCTCTGATGGAGTGGAGGCCCTCGAGATATTCAGGCAAAAGGGCAATGAGATAGACCTTGTGATAACAGACCTCATAATGCCGAGGAAGAATGGCAAAGACCTTTATGATGATATAAAGGCGATTAAACCGTTTCAGAAGGTTGTATTCATCAGTGGCCACACAGCTGACAGCCTTTATAAGAAATACCTACCAGAAGGCGGTGTGATTATATTTAAGCCTGTGCTTCCCTCAGAGTTTCTGAGAAAGATAAGGGAGCAGTTTGAGTAAGCTATTTAGAGGAGAGATTCAAATCTTTCTATCACAGTATCTATTATGCTCAGGAATTTTTTAAAATTCTTGAAGACCTCTTCATGGGAGATATTCAAGTATTCATGGGCAAGGATATTTCTGAATCCTCCAAGACCTTTAAGCTTTGGATAGAGGTCTTTTTCGAGGAGCCCTTTCTCGTAGGCATTATCAATAATCTCTTCATAGCTATTGCTTAAAACCTCATATCTTGAGGAGAGGATATGTTCAAGAAAATCCAGGATATCCTCAGAGACTAAAAAAAGTAACCGCTCTATGGCATACCTTGTCCTCCTGTCTTTAATATAATCATCAAAGGAAAGGTCCTTAAGTTCTTTGAGGTCATGTCTGTATTCCTTAAGCTTTTCCAGTCTCTTTATAAGTGGTTCTCTTCTATAAACCATATTTTGATGCCGTCCTGTGCCTTCTGAGATAGAGGACATGATCATAATACCTCTTTCTTATCTTTAACTCTAATTCATTCAACTCATCAACATCCCTGAAGAAGAGGAGCTTTCCATTTTTCAAGACCTCAAAACAGATGATAGGTTCTGCCTGATTAAGCCAGATGAGGTCAAGCCTGTCAGATTTTAGTTTTTTGGTAAGTTCTCCATAAAGGAGATAATAGTCATCCCATCTGAAATCTCTTGATGTATGGATTGCCATGTCTATATCAGAATCAGGTGTTTCTCTTTTATCTGCTCTTGAGCCGAAGAGATAACAGGCAAGGATTCGGCTGTCTTCTCTGATAAGAGGAATAAGAAGTCCTATAGCA
This sequence comes from Thermodesulfovibrionales bacterium, assembly GCA_036822495.1. Classification (GTDB taxonomy): domain Bacteria; phylum Nitrospirota; class Thermodesulfovibrionia; order Thermodesulfovibrionales; family CALJEL01; genus CALJEL01. The sequence continues at coordinate 1,688 of DAISHO010000096.1, read as the reverse complement.
TCATTGCTGCTAAGGCTGATCCCCTTTGTATCTTTCCATCGCTCTTTAACACCCATATTAAATTATATCATTTCCTCTGAATTTATTATTTGGGAAGCAACCGTTATAATTTTCGCTAATTACCAAAGTCCTAAAGCCTTATTAAACCCTGTGAATGATTCTGAAGAAGTTGTCCTCGAAGAGAGATTATGGTATTATATTTTTATGGATACTTTCAGAATAGTCTATCACTTTCGTTTTAAGAAGATACCTCCAAAACTCTTTGAGATACGCCTTGAGCCAGAAACCCTCAATATAATTACAAAGGCAAAGAGCCATCCCCTTGAATGGACAAGGCTTAACTACAGGAGATGTTCCGTGTGCAGTCTTGATGAGAGGCTTCATGACTACTGTCCTGTGGCAGTGAATCTTGCTGATATTGCTGTTGAATTCAAGGCTCTCCTTTCCCACGAGGATGTTGAGGTAGAGGTGAGGGTAAATGAAAGGAAATATATTAAAGAGACAACGGTTCAGGAAGGGCTCAGTTCCCTTGTCGGGATTGTAATGGCAACAAGTGGCTGTCCTGTCCTCAGTTATCTCAAGCCTCTTGTGAGGTTTCATCTTCCTTTTGCATCTATAGAAGAAACAGCCTTTAGAATCATGACCATGTATCTCATGGCAAGGTATATCCTTTTTAAGGAGAAGGGGATTGAAGAATTTCACTTTGATGGGCTGAAGGAGATTTACAGGGATGTGAGCTCTGTAAACAGGGACTTTTCTGAGAGGCTTAGGGCTGCATCAGAAAGGGACGCAAACCTCAATGCCCTTGTGAACCTTGACTGCTTTGCAAACCTCATCCCACTTACAATTGAAGAGACTATAGAAGGAATAAAACCCTATTTTTCAGCTTATTTAAAATAAAAGAATTTTTATATCAGGACAACACCCAGCTCATCAGCCCTTGTGATGGCTCCCTCTGTTTTTTCTTCACCTATTACGACTGCTACAGCAGACAACCCAAGGGCCTTTCCTATCACACTGGCTCTTTCATAAGCCCTTTCTACATCTATCCTGTCCACCTTTACAGAGACCTCTCCTGCTAATACAACCTTTTTATCCTTATCTGTTTTAAGAAATCCTGTTACAACCACATCTATATTCAGGGCGCTGTCCTTTTCTTCTTCAGTAATTATTCCCTTTTCAACAGCCTCCTCGAGGTAGTCTGCTAAATCCTCATGGCTCATTGTTCTACATCTCTTTATAAGCCTTCCAAAATAGGCAGGTGCCTTCTCTCTGACCTTTCTCTCAAGAATTATCTCACTTGAGGTTAGCCACATCATCTTTTAAAACCTTAACATCCTGTTTAAGGGCAGCTACATCCTGTTTAAGAACACCTCCATCCTTTTTAAGGACAGCTACATCCTCCTTGAGGACAGTTACATCCTGTTCAATCTTGTCAACCTTTTGTTTTAGGGGTTTAAACTCATGTTCAACAAAGGTATGGAATCTTTGTGGAAGGGCAATAAGTTCCTCTGTGAGGATGATTCTCCTTAATTCCTCAAGCCATTCAGGCTTTTCCCTCAATGCCTTAATGAGGTCTTCAAATGTTTCAATCTTATAGGTAGAGAGCATGTTTATTTATAGCATAACACATCTGTCCAAGATAAATCTTAAAAGGGCATGAGGAACTATAGGCTACAGGCTGAAGG
>DAISHO010000095.1:0-7029 GCA_036822495.1 Thermodesulfovibrionales bacterium | reverse complement strand
TGACAGTAGAAAATACAGGAGGAAATACCTATGCAATAGCTATTTATAACTACTTCAATGCATCTCCGAGATTGACCCATGTGACAGTTGTAGCAACAGGCGGGACATCATACAATCTCGGCGTGTATAACTACTACTCCTCACCCACAATGACAAATGTGACAGCAACAGCAACAGGCGGGACAACAGAAAATCTCGGCGTGTATAACAACTACTCCTCACTCACAATGACAAATGTGACAGCAACAGCAACAGGCGGGACATACAATTACGGCGTGTATAACGAGTTCTCCTCACTCACAATGACAAATGTGACAGCAACAGCAACAGGCGGGACAGACAGTTACGGCGTGTATAACTACTACGAGTCCTCACCCACAATGACAAATGTGACAGTAACAGCAACAGGCGGGACAAACAATTACGGCGTGTCTAACTTCTACTCCTCCTCATCTGTAATAAACAACTCTCAGATAAAGGGGACGACATATAGTGTTTATAATGGTTCTACATCTACAGTAATGATAGGTGCTTCGAAGCTTGAGGGTCCTACAACAGGTGGAACAAGAGTTTGTGCAGGTGTGTATGATGGTAACTATACATTTTTTTCAAATACCTGTCCGTAAGGTAGGATATAAACCCTCATTGGCGGGGCTTAAGCCCCGCCTCATTAAGACTAACAACAGGAGGCGACATAGCATGAAAGAGAAACTTTTTTTAACCGTGATAGTCTTTTTGATTATCTTTTCAGGCAATGCAATTGCAGGCAGTCCTGATATGAAGGAAGGTCTGTGGGAGATAACTGTGCAGATGAATATGCCAGGTATGCCCATGGAGATGCCTGCCCATAAGTTTAAGCAGTGCATTACAAAAGATAATGCTATACCAGAAGACCCTGCAGAAAAGGATAAGGACTGCAAGATAGAGTACAAAAAGGTCACAAAGGATACAGTTATCTGGAAGGTGGTGTGCAAGGATAAAGAGGGTAGCGTTACAGGTGAAGGCAGGATAACCTATAAGGGAGATACCTTTTCAGGCGAGATGAGGCTAAAGGAATCCGATGGAATGGAGATGACCCAGAAGATGAAGGGTAGATGGATAGGTCCGTGCCCGAAGCAGAAAAAGTAGAACCCGGATGTCAGTTCTCAGGCTGATATTCATTATCGCCATTATCCATCTTTTTTTAGCAAATCCTCTCACTGCCCAAGAACCCTATACACCACCAAAAGGAAGTTCGGAGAGGAATGCAATACTTAATGCCTTAAGAGATAGCCTGAAGACCTTGGAGATAGAGAAGATTGTTTTCGTTGTGAGATATCTTAAGGTTAAAGATGGATGGGCATGGATTGAGACATTGCCTCAAAGTCCTGATGGCAAGAGCCTGTATGAGCCAGTAGATGCCCTTCTTCATAAAGAAAATCACAGATGGGTGGTCAAGGAGATTCGTCCATGCTGTGGAGAGTGTGCAGATGACCCTGAATGTGAAGATATCAGGAGATACTATAAAAAACTCATGAGGGAATTTCCCTCAGCACCTCGGGACCTATTCCCGAGATAATCTTTAGTCAGGAGGTAGTAGATGAACTTAGTAGATAGGGCAAAGGGAATTATCTTAAAACCTTCGGAGACATGGGCAGAGATAAAGACTGAACAGGTTAGTATATCTGACCTCTATAAGTCCTATGCAGTAATTCTTACTGCAATCCCTGCAATAGCCCAGTTTGTTGGCAGTAGCATAATCGGGTACTCCTTTATGGGCACTCATATCAGGATGGGTATTGGCAATGCCTTTGTTTTAGCCATTGTTTCCTATGTATTGTCCCTTGTAGCTATCTATGTAGTAGCCTTAATTGCAGATGCCCTTGCACCGAGTTTTGGCTCTCAAAAGAATATCACAAATGCCTTTAAGGCAGTGGTCTATTCTATGACTCCAGCCTGGGTGGCAGGGGTTCTGTACATAGTGCCTAATCTTTCAGTCCTTGTCCTTATAGCCGGCCTTTATGGAATCTATCTTTTCTATCTCGGACTTCCTTTGATGATGGATACACCTAAGGAAAAGGCCCTCGGTTATGTGATAGTAGTGGTAGTAGTGACATTTGTAATAAATCTTGCCATAGGTGCCATAGCAAGTGCTATCTTTGGACCATGGCATATGGAAAGAGGAATGATAGAGTAAGGAGGTACAGACTATGAAATACTGGGCAAAAAGAATATGGTTAATTGGGTTTTCTATATTTTCAGCCAGCATTATGACTTTCGCTCAGCAGGATGAGCTTAGTTGTAAAGATCATCCTATGTTTACAAGAATGTCCAATTTTTATATTAAGACTTGCGAAGAGAAGGATTATGGTATGGCTGATTTTTACGATGAAAAAGGAAAAAACATTAAGGTTGAAGGTAAAGTCTACAGGATTAATTATTGGATAAAAGAAGGATATAAGGCGCCGAGTGATTTACAAATTATTCGTAACTATCAAAATGCAATAAAAAGCATTGGTGGGGTAGTTGTTAAAGAGTTATTAAACTTCAATGAAACATACCTTAAGCTTAGTAAGGGGGGTAAAACATATTGGGTTATTGTTGACACATCCAACCGGGGTCAACACTACGAACTAACTATTGTTGAAAAGGCAGAAATGGTTCAAGAAGTTGTGGCAGACGCAAAAAGCTTGCTAAATGATATTAAAACAAAAGGAAGTGCCTCAGTTTATGGTATTTATTTTGATTTTGATAAGGTAGATATAAAGCCTGAATCAGAGCCAGCTATTAAAGAAATAGCAAAACTTTTAGAGGACAATAAAGCATTAAAGCTCTATGTGGTGGGGCATACAGACAATGTGGGGAGCCTTGATTACAATCTCAAACTCTCAAAGGCAAGGGCAGATGCTGTTGTTAAAGAACTTGTCACAAAATACAAAATTGCTCCTGAAAGATTAAAGGCTTATGGAGTAGGTTCTCTTGCACCTGTTGCATCAAACAAGACAGAAGAAGGAAGGGCAAAGAACAGGAGGGTGGAACTGGTTGAGCAGTGAGGATTGTACATAAAATTTAATTAATCTCTAATAATACACCTTTTCAAGAAAGAGGCCCTTTGCAGGGGCCGTGATGCCTGCAAGCTTTCTGTCTCCTTTCTTGAGAATATCCAAGATTGAGTCTACTTTCCTTTTTCCTCTGCCGATCTCTACAAGGGTGCCAACAATGTTTCTTACCATGTATCTTAAAAAGGCATTTCCCATGACCCTGAACTTTATGAGGCCTTCCTCAATCTTTATTCCAATAAAGGGGATGCTTACTTCTTTATCAATCCTCACCTCAAAGATAGACCTTACAGATGTCCTTGCACCACATCCAGAGGCCCTGAATCCTGAGAAGTCATGGGTGCCTACGATATATCTACTTGCCTCCTCCATTGCCTTTATATTAAGTTCTGCCTTAACAGGCCAGCAGTATCTTGAGACAAATACAGGAGGTCTCTCACCAAGGTAGATAAAATAGAGGTAACTCTTTGCCTTTGCAAGAAAGCGGGGATGGAAATCCAGAGATACCTCTTCTGCTTTTATTATTCTTATGTCCTCAGGAAGAAGGCTGTTGAGGGCCCTCTTGAATTCCTCTGGTGTTAGCCTGCTTGATGTGCTGAAGGCTGCCACCTGCCCAAGGCTGTGAACTCCTGCATCGGTCCTTCCAGCAGAGACGAGCCTTATCCTCTCAGAGGTTATCCTTTCAAGCCTTTCCTCAAGAATAGACTGGATTGTTGGTCTGTCCTTCTGCCTCTGCCATCCATGATAGTTTGTGCCATCATATTCTATAACAAGCCTTATCTTTTTCACAGGTTATTTTATCACTTCTATAATCTTACCCCCCTTTTCTGGCTCAGCCTGAGAGAAGCTCAGGGCCTTTAAAAAGAGTGCCTTTGCCTCTTCAAAGCCCTCTTCTTTATTGAAATGAAATATGGCGATGGGCTCACCCTTTTTCACATAATCACCAATCTTTTTATTTAGGACTATGCCCGCTGAATGGTCAATGGCCTCATCCTTTTTCTTCCTTCCAGCTCCGAGATGCATTGAGGCAAGGCCTATAAGCTCTGCATTGAGTCCTGATATATACCCTTCCTCTGGTGACATAACATGTTCTGTGAATCTTGCTACAGGTAAAAGCCCTGGCCTGAAGGCAATCTCTGGATTTCCTCCCTGTGCCTCGAGCATTTCAACGAATTTACTGAAGGCAGAGCCGTCATCAATAAGCCCTTCAAGGATCTTTATATAATCCTTTATATCCTGTGTAGCATTGCCTGATATAACATCCCTGAGCCAGAGGGCCCAGGCACCAAGGTTCAGGGTCACCTCTTTGAGGTCCTCAGGCCATCTGCCCCTGAGGGCGAGGATTGATTCCTTTATCTCGAGGCTATTGCCAACTGTCCTACCAAGGGGTTCTGACATGTCTGTAATAACTGCAACTGTCTTAACACCATACCTTTTGCCGATCTTAACCATCAATTCTGCAAGCTCCCTTGCCTTTTCCCTATCTTTCATAAATGCACCTGAACCCAATTTTACATCAAGCACAAGCCCCTGTATGTCCTCAGCAAGTTTTTTTGACATGATGCTTGATGCTATAAGGGGGATGGAGTCTACAGTTGCTGTGACATCCCTCAGGCTATACAATAGCCTGTCAGCTGGGGCTATCTCAGGGCTCTGGGTTGCCATGACTAATCCATGCCTTTCTATAATCTCTGAGATTTCGCTTAGACTTAATTCAACCTTGAATCCTGGTATAGACTCTAATTTATCAGCAGTGCCACCTGTGTGACCAAGCCCTCTTCCTGATATCATGGGCACAATTACACCTGCTGACGCAAGAAGTGGTGCAAGGATAATACTTACCTTGTCGCCAACACCTCCTGTTGAGTGTTTGTCTATCCTTATTCCATCTATAAAGGATAGGTCAAGGGTCTTCCCTGAATGCAACATTATATCTGTTAGGGCAAAGATCTCCTCTTCAGTAGCTCCCTGAAAATAAATAGCCATAAGAAGGGCAGAGACCTGATAGTCAGGGATGGAGCCCTTTATGTAACCATCAATTATAAATTCCAGCTCCATCCTTGAAAGAACACCACCATCCCTTTTCTTTTTAATAATATCGTATGCAGTCATTTAATGGCCTCCAGAAATAGGTCAATATCAAAATCCCTTTCAAAGATCTCTTTTAATCTTTTTATCTTCAGAGGTTCTCTAATCCGAGTCTTTCCACGCATAAACTCTATCTTATCAACAGTAGTGAAGGTGTCATATTCTACAGAGACGAGGGGGATACCCTTTGAAATGGCCTTTGCTATCACTACATCATTTGGACTGGTACCACCAGTAAGTATTATAACCTTTGTAGATGTCTCCATTGCAGCAAGCTGGATGTCAGACCTGTGTGCTCCTGTAATTACAGCCTTGTTGGGAATTCTCATGAAATATTTCAGTGCACTATCCACATCCATCGCCCCAACAGTGAAATGCTCTACAAGTTCATCGAGTTTGCTTTCTCCACAGAGGACCTTTCCATTTAGAAGTCCTACAAGGTCTCTTACAGAGAGGGATTCGAGTATCTCATCCTTTGGAAACAATCCGAAGACCTTTATGCCCCTTTCCTCAAGTAAAGGTTTCAGGTTCTCCCTTGTATAATTTATGGCGTTCTGAGGTATCTTATTTACTACAGCACCTATGAGTCTTTTGCCGAGGATTCTTGAAAGGCCTGCTATATTGTCTAAGGAGGCATCTCCTGAAAAGGCCTCCACAACAAGGGCCAGACCATTAAATTCCTCTAAGAGGCTCAAACTATCTACACCAAAAAGGGCACCTGTAAAGATATTGCCTGCGCCACCAATAATTACTATGTCTTTATCCTTCATTGCCTCCAGACCTTTTCTGACACTGTTTTTTATGTTATTGCTCCTGTCCTTGAGAAGTCCCTGTGTTTCATAGGTTATTACAAAAGGTGAGATAATCGAGAGAGGTTCTTCAAGTGAGAGGAGCTCCTTGATAAGCACTGCATCTGCATCATATATAGCATCTCCTATCTTCTGGGGTGTAAGGCCTACAGGCTTAATATAACCTGCATTGTAGCCAAGCTCTCTTAATCTATAAAGAAATCCTATACTCACAAAGGTCTTTCCACCAAAGGGCTGGACTGAAAGGATAGATATTGTCTTCATATTCATTACCTCCTCAGGATTATCCTTGCATCAAGGCCAGTAGCACCCCTTTCAAATACAACAAGGGGATTTATGTCAAGCTCTATTATCTCTGGAAAATCAAGGGCAAGCCTTGATAATCTTAATATAGAGCTCACAATTGCCTCTATGTCAGCAGGTCTTTCTCCCCTTACACCTTTAAGAATCTTTGAGGCTTTTAATTCATCAATCATTGAAAGGGCCTCCTTTCTTGTGACAGGTGCTATCCTGAAGGAGACATCCTTTAAGACCTCTACATAGATGCCTCCAAGACCAATCATTACCATTGGGCCGAATGTCCTGTCCATAGTTATACCTGTGATTATCTCTTTTCCACCCATTATCATCCTGTAAACCATCACCCCATTGATAAATGCTGATGGCATAAGTCTTTTCACACTGGAGACTATATCAATAAAGGCCTCCTCAGCCTCCTTGACCGAGGTGATATTGAGCTTCACTCCACCAACCTCTGTTTTATGGAGAATCTCTGGAGATGATATCTTCATGACCACGGGAAAACCTATCCTTTGAGCTATGGCACCTGCTTCTTCAGGAGACCTTGCAATACCCCTATCAGGAAAATTGAAACCATAAAGGCAAAGTATATCCATGGCATCACTATCTGTTATTTCATATCTCTTCTCCCTGATAAAGGTGCTTATTAACCTTTCAGCTGCTTCTTTTTGAATATTTAATAAACCATCCTCCTGGGGCTCATCCTCTGATTTTTTCCAGACATAATAATCCCATAATCTCCTGAAGGCCCATACAGCCGTCTCAGGATAGGTGAAGGAGGGGATTCCTTTAGA
>DAISHO010000094.1:0-7055 GCA_036822495.1 Thermodesulfovibrionales bacterium | reverse complement strand
GTATATTGACATGGGTGGAGGCCTCGGAATTTATTATAAGGATGAAGAACCACCCCATCCCTCAGAGCTTGCAAGGGCTGTCAAACCCCTTCTTAAAGGAATGGAGGTCACCCTTATTGTTGAGCCAGGAAGGTCCATAATCGGAAATGCCGGCATACTTGTAACAAAGGTCCTCTATCACAAAAAGACAGGGGAGAAAAATTTTATAATAGTGGATGCAGGAATGAATGACCTGATTAGACCTACCCTTTATGGAGCCTATCACGAGATAGTTCCTTGTAGAAAGGAGAATACTGAAAGGATTGTGGCTGATATTGTTGGACCTATATGTGAATCAGGTGACTTCTTTGCAAAGGACCGCGAGATAGAGGCTCCACCAAAGGGAGAATATCTTGCCATAATGAGTGCCGGAGCCTATGGATTCAGCATGAGTTCAAATTACAATTCAAGGCCAAGAGCAGCTGAAGTTCTGGTTAATGGAAAGAAGGCAGTTCTTATAAGGAAAAGGGAATCCTATAGAGACCTCATAAGGCACGAGACAGAGGTATAAGATATGAAACTTCAGTTTACAAAGATGCACGGCCTTGGTAATGACTTTGTTGTAATCGATGCAAGAAGCCTTTCAGATATAGCATGGTCTAAGGTATCTTCCATACTCTGTAACAGGCGCTATGGTATAGGAGCTGACCAGCTCCTTTTACTTGAGGATTCTCAAAAGGCTGACTTCAGGATGAGGATATTTAACCCTGATGGCTCTGAGGTTGAGATGTGTGGCAATGGCATAAGGTGTCTTGCAAATTATATATGGAATAGGGGGCTCTCAAAAAAATCTCCCCTTGAAATAGAAACCCTGGCAGGAATTATAAGACCAGAAAAGGCTGGAGATATGGTTAAGGTGAATATGGGCAGGCCGAGGTTAAGACCTGAAGACATTCCGGTTAGTATAACAGGGCCTGCCCAAACTGTTACTTCTCAATCAGTGGTAATTGATTATCCTTTGGAACTCAAAGACAGGGTCTTTTATATCACCTGCGTATCCATGGGCAATCCCCATGCAGTTATTATGGAAGAAGACCTAGAGAGACTTGATATCAGGACCTATGGACCTTTGATAGAAAATCATCCCCTGTTTCCAAAAAGGACAAATGTGGAATTTGTAAAAAAGGTCTCAGAAGATACCTTTCTTGTAAAGGTCTGGGAAAGGGGTGCTGGAGAGACCCTTGCCTGCGGAACAGGTGCCTCTGCAGTGGCTGTTGCTATGAAGATAAAGGGGCTTGGAGGAGACAGACAGAGGATCATCCTTCCGGGTGGAGAACTCATTATTGAACTCCAGTATGAAGACAGCACAAAGATTCCTTCCTCTGTCTTCATGACAGGACCTGCAGAGGAGGTATTCCTTGGAGAAATAGATATTAAGGAGGAAACACTATGAAGATAGTCCTTGCCTATTCAGGTGGTCTTGATACATCAGTGGCAATAGCCTGGCTCAAAGAAAGATACAATGCAGAGGTTATTGCCTTCTGCGCAGACCTCGGTCAGGAAGAAGACCTGGAGGCAATTAAAAATAAGGCCCTTAAGACTGGTGCAGTTAAGGCCTATGTGGAAGACCTCAGGGAGGAGTTTGTGAGGGATTATATATTCCCCATGCTCAGGGCCTCTGCCCAATACGAAGGGACCTATCTCCTTGGCACATCCATTGCAAGGCCCCTTATTGCAAAAAAACAGATTGATATAGCAATACTTGAAGGTGCTGATGCAGTGAGTCATGGCGCAACAGGTAAGGGAAACGATCAGGTAAGGTTTGAGCTCACCTATTATGCCCTTAAACCCGACATAAAGGTTATAGCACCCTGGAGGGAATGGCCCTTCAGATCAAGGACAGAACTCATTGAATATGCAAAATTGAAAGGCATAGATGTCCCTGTCACAAAGGAAAAACCCTACAGCACTGATAGAAATATCTTTCACATAAGCTACGAGGGAGGAATCTTAGAAGACCCCTGGATGGAGCCGCCTGAGGATATGTATACCATGATAACACCACCTGAAAAGGCACCTGATAGGCCTGAGTATGTGGAGATAGAATTCGAAAAAGGGAATCCTGTTGCGATTAATGGCAAAAGGCTATCACCTTTTGAACTCCTCAAGACATTAAATACCATAGCTGGAAGACATGGTATAGGCAGGATTGATATAGTTGAAAATAGATATGTGGGAATTAAATCAAGGGGTGTTTATGAGACACCAGGAGGAACAGTCCTTCACATTGCGAGGAGGGCAATAGAACAGCTTACCCTCGACAGGGAGGTCATGCACTTAAGGGACTCCCTTATACCGAGATACTCGGAACTCGTCTATTACGGCTACTGGTTCAGTCCTGAAAGAGAAGCCCTTCAGAAGCTCATTGATGAGATAGAGAAGGATGTAAATGGTCAGGCAAGACTCAAACTTTACAAGGGTAATTGCATTGTTACTGGAAGAAGGTCACCAAATTCCCTTTACCATCCTGAGTTTGCCACTTTTGAAAAGGATATGGTTTATGACCACAGGGATGCTGAGGGCTTCATAAAACTCAACGCCTTAAGACTCAAGATAAGGAGGCTTCTGAGGAGGTGAATACCTCAGCAGTTTACTGGCTTGCTCTTTCTATAATAGATAATTTAGGGCCAGTTACTGCCAGAAGATTGCTCAATATCTTCGAGAAACCCGAGGCAATCTTCAAGGCTTCCTTCACAGATCTAAAATTAATAGAGGGAATCGGAGAAAAAAGGGCAAAGGCCATTAAAGAATTCAAAGGATGGAGTGAAGCTGAAGGTATAATAAAAAAGTGTAATGCCCTGAATATTAAATTTATCACTCAAGAAGAAAATTTCTATCCAGAAAACCTCCGAACTATCCCTGACTCCCCTCTTGTTATCTTCGTTATGGGAGAGCCTCTTCCACGGGATCGATATGCCATTGCAATTGTTGGCTCAAGGAAATCTACGGATTATGGAAGAAGGGTTGCTGATAAATTGAGCAGGGAACTTGCTGAACTTGGCATAACAGTTGTGAGTGGCCTTGCGAGGGGTATAGATACAGTTGCCCATTCAGGAAGCCTCAAAACTGGAGGAAGAACTATTGGTGTTTTCGCCTCTGGGCTCAATAGACCTTATCCACCTGAAAATAAAACACTTATTAAAAAAATTTTAGACAATAGAGGTTATGTATTAAGTGAATTTCCACCCGATATGCCTCCCAACAAAGAGAACTTTCCAAAAAGAAACAGGCTCATAAGTGGCCTTAGCCTCGGGGTCATTGTTGTTGAGGCAGGACTTGAAAGCGGTGCCCTCATTACCGCAAACTATGCCCTTGAACAGGGAAGAGAGGTCTTTGCAGTTCCCGGAAGCATATTTTCAAAAAACGCTGAAGGCACAAATAATCTGATTAAAAAGGGCGCAAGGCTCGTATCAGGAGTAGATGATATTTTGGAGGAGCTCGCCCCTAAACTTAAGGGACTTATCACGAATAAATCCCGGCAATCCAGGGCACTTGAACTTTCCACCAGAGAAAAAGATATAATAAAGATACTTGGTGATGAGATCATGCACATTGATGAAATTGCAAGAAAGGCAGGAAGGCCTGTTTATGAGATCTCATCAATCTTACTTGATCTTGAATTGAAGGGTGTGGTAAGACAGGAGCAAGGGAAAAGATTTTATATAATATAAAGAGGAGGATACAAAAGGAATGTCAAAAGACCATTATAGCATAGAGGCAGAACTTGAATTACTCTCTGATGAACTCCTCAGGCTTCAGGATGAGAGATTTATTGATGAGGAGGAGATAGATCTCATTAAAGCCCTTATTGCATCCATAGCTATAAAAAGGCTGAATATAGACAGCGATACAATCATATCATATCTCTTCGGTACAGGAAAACCCATAACATGGCATTAAGAATAGGCTTATAGGCCTCAGAGTGTTAGAAATATCCTATAGCCTGTTGCCTCATAGCTGTCCAGAATAAATTAAAATGGTATTTTAAAGAGGGCATAAGGCCTCAAATAGGCTGAAGGCTTTAGGCGGAAGATAGGCTATAGGCTTTAGGCGTTAGGCTTCAGGATATTAGGAAAAATTCTGTAGCCTGTAGCCTACCGTAGCCTGTTGGAGGCCTCATGCCTCTTTAAGATTTATCTTCGACAGGTGTGCTGTTGCCTGTAGCTTAACTTAAGGTATGAATTATGAGCCATCTTGTTGTTGTAGAATCGCCTGCAAAGGCAAAGACGATTAATAAGATCCTTGGCAAGGACTACGAGGTCTTTGCCTCTGTTGGTCATATAAAGGACCTTCCTGAGGACGAGCTTGGTGTTGATGTAGAAAATAACTTCAAGCCAAAGTACATTATTATCCCCGGCAAAGAGAAGATCGTAAAGGAGCTCAAAAAACATGCAAAGGGTAAAAAGGCCGTATTCCTTGCTACAGACCCTGATAGAGAGGGAGAGGCAATTGCCTGGCATATAGCCGAAGAAATAAAAAACGGCTCTTCCTCGAAGCCCCCAGAAATATACAGGGTTACATTCCATGAGATTACTGAAAAGGCGGTTAAGGAAGCCTTTCAGAATCCTGGAAGCCTTGATATTAATAAGGTAGAGGCCCAGCAGGCAAGAAGGATCCTTGATAGGCTTGTTGGTTACAGCCTCAGCCCCCTTTTATGGAAAAAGGTTAAAAGAGGCCTGAGTGCAGGAAGGGTTCAGTCTGTTGCCCTCAGATTAATAGTTGAGAGAGAAAGGGAAATAGAATCCTTCCAGAAAGAGGAGTACTGGACTATTGAAGGGGTCTTTCTAACAGAAGACAATAAGGAAAGACTGACTGCAAGGCTCTATAAATACAGAGAGCGTCTTGTCGTTGAAAGAGATAAAGATGGACGCACTGATTTTTTGTTAAGGGATGAGGCATCAGCAAGATCATTAGTTGAAGAACTGAAGGCAAAGACCTATCTTCTTTCTGAAGAGGAAAGAAAAAAGAAAAAGAGGAATCCTTCCCCGCCATTCATCACAAGCACACTTCAGCAGGAGGCAGCAAGGAAACTCGGATTCACTGCAAAAAAGACCATGCTCCTTGCCCAGCAACTCTATGAGGGTATAGAATTCCCAGAAGAGGGCTCCGTAGGCCTTATAACCTATATGAGAACTGATTCAGTAAAGGTTTCTCCTGAGGCACAGCAATGGGCAAGGAAATACATAGAAGAGAGATTTGGCAAGGATTATCTTCCCTCAGAGCCTCCCCAATATAAAAGCAAAAAGACAGCCCAAGAGGCCCACGAAGCCATAAGACCAACCTATCCAGACCGAACCCCTGAAAAGGTTAAAAAATACCTCACAAAAGACCAGTTCAATCTATACAGGCTCATCTGGGATAGATTCATTGCAAGCCAGATGGCACCTGCCTTGCTTGAGAGTACCACCTATATCATAAAGGACCGAGAAGGGCTCTCAGAGTTTAGGGCAACAGGCACTGTTGTAAAATTCCCAGGTTTTATGGCCCTTTATGCAGAACAGCCCAATGGTGAAAATAGTAATTCAGAACCACTCGAAAGTGAAAACCAACTTCCTGACATCCCTAAGGGTGCAATATTGATACCTGAAGATATAAAGGCATCCCAGCATTTTACCCAGCCACCTCCAAGATACACAGAAGCAACCCTTGTCAAAACCCTTGAGGAAAAAGGGATAGGCAGACCAAGCACATATGCAACGATCCTCTCAACAATACAGGAACGAAGATATGTCAACAAGATTGATGGAAGGTTTGTTCCATCTGAGCTTGGAATACTTGTAAATGATCTTTTAGTTGAAGGATTTCCAGAGCTCATTGATGTTGGTTTTACGGCAAGAATGGAAGAGGAGCTTGATGAGATAGAGGAAGGAAAGAGCAAATGGCTGAAGGTTGTAAAGGACTTCTATGGTCCTTTTAAAAAGGACCTCGACCTTTCCTTGAAGAATCTTCAGAAGACAAGGCCAAAGGATATACCTACTGATATACTATGCGAAAAATGCGGACTTCCAATGGTAATAAGATGGGGTAGACACGGTAGATTTATAGCGTGTACAGGCTATCCAAAATGCAAGAATACAAAACCCATTGAAGAAAAAACAGGGTCAGACAATTCAGAATCACAGAGATTGCCAAATAAAGACGAAGAAAATACCAAGATTGGCGAAGTAACAGTTAGAGAGGTTTGCGAAAAATGTGGCTCTCCAATGGTAATTAAAAAAGGAAGGTTTGGAAGATTCCTTGCCTGCTCAAGGTATCCTGAATGCAAAACAACAAAACCTATCCCTTCGGGTATAAAATGCCCCCTTGATGGTGGAGACCTGATAGAGAGGAGAACCAAAAAGAGTAGAACATTCTGGAGTTGTAGCAATTATCCAGAATGCAAGTTCGCCACATGGTACAGACCCGTTAATGAGGCCTGTCCTCAGTGCGGAGCAAACTTCCTTGTTATAAAGAGCCAGAATGGGAAAAGGACCCTCCAATGTATAAATGAAAACTGCAAATATACGAAAGAAATAACAGAAAATAGTCCAGAACCTGTATAGCGTCCACTTTCCATGTCAGAAGAGTGCCCGAACACTCAACGGTGGTCACATCTGTCCAAGATAAGTCTTAAAAGGGCATGAGGAACTATAGGCTATAGGCTATAGGCTACAGGCTGAAGGCTATAGGCTACAGGCGTCAGGGATATTTTTATTTATTTCCTATTGCCTACAGCCTATCGCCTATAGCCTATCTTCAGCCTATTTGAGGCCTTATGCCCTTTTTAAAATACCATTTTAATTTATTTTGGACAGGTATGATAGCATAATAATTTTTTTACCTCATTCTACCTTAATCTCAAAACTCTGTAGAGCCTCTCCGCCGTTTCCATCTGAGACTGAAACTGTTATCTTTGCCTTGCCCTTAAAATCAGGTGGGATATTCCATTTTATCAGACCGGTGTTATCTATTGTCATACCCTGGGGTGCTTCTTTAAGGGAATAGGTTAGAGGGTCTCCATCAGGGTCAGAGGCATT